>NZ_JBGLYZ010000029.1:0-65232 GCF_047304345.1 Ralstonia sp. Ralssp135 | reverse complement strand
GGCGCCCTGGGGTTCGCGGGGGGGGGGGTTTTGGTGGGGGGGTGGGGTCCCATTCCGTTTTTTTTTTTCCCAATCCATTGTTTTTTATTTTTTTTCAAAAAAAAATCGACGTGTCAACGACGGAAAGATAAAGTACTTGCTTAACTATTCGGAGTCGCTATAGTTAACCACATGCTTAACCATGACACTTCCCTCGATCTCGCCTTCCAGGCGCTGGCAGACGGCAACCGGCGCGCGATGCTGGTGCAGCTTGTGCGCGGGCCTGCGTCTGTGAGCGAACTCGCCCAACCCCTGGATATCTCGTTGCCTGCCGTGATGCAGCACCTCTCGGTGCTGGAGAACTCCGGTCTTGTGCGATCGGAAAAGGTGGGCCGCGTGCGTACTTGCCGTATCGAACCCGAGGCGCTGAGCCTCGCAGAGCAGTGGATCAACCAACGGCGCCTGGAGTGGGAGCAACACTTCGACCGACTCGGCGCCTATCTGGACACCCTCAAAACCCAAGGAGACCCGCATGACCACGACCATTGACCGCCCCGCCGGCACGACCCTGCGCCCCCTCGTGATCTCGCGCACCTTCCCGGTATCCCGCGACTGGGTCTTCAAGGCCTGGAGCACCGCCGAGCACATCAAGCGCTGGTTCTGCCCGACGCACTACACGGTGCCCGACGCGACGGTCGAGTTTCGCGTGGGCGGCAAGTTCGACGTTTGCATGCGCTCGCCCGAGGGGCAAGACCACTGGTCGCGGGGGCACTTTCTGGAGATCGTGCCGAACGCGCGCCTGGTGATCGACATGAACGTCGTTGACGGCGACAACCGCCCGCTGATGAACGCCCACACCGTCGTCACCTTTGCCGAAGAATGCGGGGGCACGCGCATGGAAGTCACGCAGACCCACACGCCGCTCGCGCCGATTGCCGAGATGATGATCAAGGGCGCGTCCGAAGGCTGGAAGCAGACGCTGGACAAGCTGGAGCGCGAAGCCGCAAGCGTGCCGGTGGCCGATGGCATCCAGCGCTCGGTGGTGCATGCCACCTTCACGGTGGAGCGCACGTACGACGCGCCGCGCTCGCGCGTGTTCAAGGCCCTCACAGACCCGGCCGCCAAGGCCAAGTGGTTTGCCGGCGGCAACGGCTACACGCTGCTCGTGCGTGAGATGGACGCCACGCCCGGCGGCCGCGAAGTCGTCAAGGGCCGGTGGGACAGCGGTGTCGTGTCCAGCTTTGAAGCGCTGTATCACGACGTCATCCCCAACGAGCGCGTCGTCTATTCGTACGTGATGCACCTAGACGACCGCAAGATCTCCGCCTCGCTCGCCACCCTGGAATTGCGTGAGCCGAAGGACGGTTCGGGCGGCACGCACCTCGTGATGACCGAGCAAGGCGCCTTCCTGGATGGCTACGACGATTCCGGATCGCGTGAGCGCGGCACGCAGTTCCTGCTCGACATGCTCGGCAATTCGCTCAAGGACTGAGCCTCTGCAATACGTCGCGCGTGACGGCCGCCAACGTGACCGCCGCGCCGACGATCAACACTGCCGCCCACAACACGCCGCCCAGGTGCGCCAGAAGCGCCTGGCGCGGCGTCATTGCGCGTACTGCGCGAGTCCGTTGCCGAACGACCAGTTCTCGGGCAGCACCTCCACCAGATTGATGAACACATCTTCGGGCCGCACGCCGGGCTTGTCGCCCAGCAGCTCGACGATGCGGCGATAGAGCGCCTGCTTTTGTTCCAGATTGCGCGTGTTGTTGGCGGTGATCTGGATGATCACAACGTCGTCGCTGCGCGCGATGCCGAAGTAGCTCGGACTGACGCTGAAGGTGCTCGCGTCGTGCTCGGTGAGCGTCATGAAGCGATCGTCTTCCGGCACGTTGAACGTCTCGCGCATGGCGCGATAGACACCATCGAAAATGGCCTGGTGATAAGCAGCAGGCTTGCCGCGCCGCAGCGACACTTGAACGAGAGGCATGGTGAGCTCCGTGGTTTGCAGTGACCACAGCATGCCCCACGTTGATCATTGAAAAAAGACATCCTAAGATATTTCAATCATTCGATTTCAAAATGATTGAACCATGAAGATGCTGGATCTGGAGGCCGTCCAGGCGTTCGTGCTGACCGCCGATCTAAAGAGCTTCACGCGCGCGGCGGAGGCCATGGACTCCACGCAATCCGCCGTGAGCCTGAAGATCAAGCGGTTGGAAGATGCGCTGGGCCGCCGGCTCCTGGAACGCACGCCGCGCCTCGTGCGGCTGTCGCAGGATGGCGCCGCCTTTCTGGCAGCGGCGCGCGAGCTGGTGGCCGCGCACGAGGGCGCGCTTGGCGCATTCGGCATGGAACGGCGGCGGCTGTCGGTCGGGATCAGCCATCACATTGTCGGGGCCGAGCTGCCACGCCTGCTGCGCCAGATGGGCCTGGCCGAACCCGCGTTGACGCTGGAGATCCGCATCGCCAGTTCGTGGGAGATCCTGGAGATTTTCGAGAGCGGCGCGTTGGATGCGGCCATCGTGCTGCGCCACGACAACCGCCGCACCGACGGCGAAGTCCTCATGGAAGAACCCTTCGGCTGGATGGCCGCGCCCGACTTCGAACACCGCGCCGGCGAGCCCATCCGCCTGGCGAATCAAGCTGACACATGCCGCATACGGCAGATGGCAGTCGCCACGCTGGAAGGTGCGGGCATTGCCTGGCAAGAGGTGTTTGTGGGCGGCGGCGTGGCCACCATCGGGGCAGCCGTGGCAGCGGGCCTGGCCGTGGCAGCGCTCAGCCGCCGCGTGGCCCCACCCGGCACGGTGGACATGGGCGAAGCGCTCGGCCTGCCTCCGCTCCCACCGCGCAGCGTGGTGCTGCATTCCCGCTTGACCGATCCTGTGGCGAAGAAGGCGCTGCGCACGTTCGCATCCGCCCTGCGGGCATCGGCGGGGCGGTAGCCCTACGCGCAGATTTGCGCAATCGCTGCACCGCGCGAAGCCCGCGGGGCGACTATGCTTGGCCGCATGAAACCGCGCACTGAACACGACTACCAGCGCCGCATCGCCCGCGTGATCGAAGCGATCCTGGCCGACCCGGGCGCACCACATACGGTGCAGAGTCTGGCTGCGGTGGCGCACTTGTCGCCATTTCACTTTCATCGCATCTACCGGGCGCTTACCGGCGAAGGCGTGTTCGAAACCGTCCAGCGCATGCGGCTGGCGCAGGCCGCGCATCGTTTGAGCGGCGCAGAAGATTCCGTCACCGATGTCGCACTCAACGTCGGCTATGGCAGCCCGCAGGCATTCGCCCGTGCCTTTCGCGAATTCACCGGCGTAAGCCCGCGCGCGTTCCAGAGCCGGCAGCAGGCGTTGAATGTGCGCAGCACAGATACGGCGGATCTGCCGCCCATCGAGCTGATCGAGCAGCCGCCTCTGCACGCACTCTGCCTGCGCCACGACGGCCCCGTCGCAACCATCCGCCAGACGTTCGTCATGCTGCGGCAACTGCTCGGCATCGATATGGAATCGGCGGATGCGCCCGATCGCATTGGCGTCTGCTACGGCGACCCAGAAACGCCTGGCTCGTTCGAGTACTTCGCGGGCGTCATCCTCGATGCGCCACGCGCCATGACCGGCCGCTTGCTGCCGATGCGCATCGAAGGCGGTCTCTACGCTTGCCACCGGCTGATCGGCCCGTACGCGCTGATCGCGCCCACCATGCAGGCGCTCTACGGCGGCTGCCTCCCGAGCTACGGCTTCGAACCGGACGACCGGCCGGCGCTTGAGTTGTATCGCAGCCCAGGGCGGCACCACCCGCCGCGCGCCTGCGTGACTGACCTGATGATCCCCATCCGCAAGGAGTAAAGATGTTGCATCGTTGCCTTGCCGCCGCGCTGGCGGCCTTTGCCATGGGCGCCGCTTATGCCGGTTCGGCAGATGAGCCCGCTGCGCCGTATCACGTGGGCGAAACCACCCGCGCGTTTCACCCGCAGGCTGAACGCCATTGGCGCGGGGCACGCACGCAGGCACTCATCACCAACGTCTGGTATCCGGTGGACGTTTCTGTGTCGGAGGTTTCGCACAACATCGATGCGCCGGGCCGGTCGCCATTCCGCATGCAGCCATCTGCGGGCGAAGCGCCGGTCGCGTCAATGCATGCGCAATATCCGCTGCTGCTGCTTTCGCACGGCACTGGCGGCACGGCAGCAAGCCTCGATTGGATGGCCGCAGCGCTGGCCGCGAACGGCTACATCGTCGCGGGCGTGAACCACCCGGGCAACACGGCGCTGGAACCGCTCACGCGCGACGGCTTCATGCTGTGGTGGGAGCGCGCCACCGATGTGAGTGAAGTGTTGGATGGCGTTCTCGCCGATCCGGTATTGGGCGCGCATGTCGACCGCAGGCGCATCGGCGCAGTGGGCTTTTCGTTGGGCGGCTATACCGTGCTGGAGCTGGCCGGCGCGCGCACAGATGTTCCGGCTTTCATGGCGTTCTGCGGCTCGCCGCAGGCCGATGCGATCTGCCACCCGCCCGAGATCGCCCGTGCGCAGATCAACCCGGCTGCCGACACAACGAGGACACCGCAAACGGAAGCATCGCTGGCCCGCTCCGGTGCGTCCTACCGCGATGCACGCATCAAGGCTGTCTTTGCGATGGCGCCTGCAGTCGGCATGGCGATGGATGCCACGTCGCTCGGCAACATCACCATCCCGGTTTCGCTGATGGCCGGAGAGGCGGATACCACCGTACCCATCGACACCAACGTGCGCCGTGTCGCCAAGCTGTTGCCCAAGACGGATCTGCTGCTAGTGCCGGGCGCGTCGCATTACACGTTCATGGATACCTGCCTGCCCGGCGGTGCGGCCCATGTGCCGCTGCTGTGCAAGGACAACCCCGGCGTCGATCGCGATGCGGTGCATGCCCAGGCCGTGCGCCGGGCGTTGGATTTTTTCGGGGCGACGCTGCCCGGTCAGACCTGAACGCCACCCACGATTCGGTGCAGATCGATTACTGCTTCTGCACCGCCACGCTGCCGATCGAATAGCCCGCGCCAAACGAGCAGATCATGCCGAGGTCGCCCGACTTCAGGTCGGCACGATGGCGGTGGAACGCAATGATGGAACCTGCCGATGCCGTGTTGGCGAACTCGTCGAGAATGACCGGCGCCTCGTCGGCCGATGCGTCGTGCCCAAGCAGGCGCTTGCCGATCAGCTGGTTCATCGCCAGATTGGCCTGATGCAGCCAGAAGCGGCGCACGTCGGCCGGGACATGGCCCAGTTGCTGCAGATGACCGGCAATGTGTTCGGCGGCCATCGGGCAGACTTCCTTGAAGACCTTGCGGCCTTCCTGGCGGAAAAGCTGATCGCGGTCGTCCGGGTTGCGGTCTTCGCTGCGCGAGAGGTAGCCGGCGTTGTTGCGGATGTTGTTGGAAAAGCTCGTCGCGCACTTGGTGCCGAGCACACGCCAGGCGTCGGTGGAACGCGTATCTTCTGCGCGCTCGACCAGCACGGCCGTGCACACGTCACCGAAGATGAAGTGGCAGTCGCGGTCTTTCCAATCGAGGTGGCCGGAGGTGATTTCCGGGCTCACCACCAGCGCGGCGCGCGCCGTGCCGCTGCGCACGGCATTGATGGCCTGTTCCAGCCCGAAGGTGGCCGACGAACACGCGACGTTCATGTCGAACGCGTAGCCGCCCGCGCCAATGCCGTTCTGAATCTCCACGCCCAGTGCCGGATACGGACGCTGGAAGTTGGACGTCGCGCACAGCAGCATGTCGACGTCGGCGGCATCACGGCCGGCAGCAGCCAATGCATCGCGCGCGGCCGCCACGCCAATCTCGGCTTGCAGCGACAGCGCCTCATCGGGACGCCGCGTCAGATGCGGGCGCATGCGCGTCGGGTCCAGCACGCCGGCCTTGTCGATCACGTAGCGCTGGCGAATACCCGAAGCCTTCTCGATGAACTCCGCCGACGACTCCGCCAGCGCCGTCAGCTCGCCCGCGGCAATCGCTGCGGCGTGCTGCGCGTTGTAGAGCTGCGCGTAAGCGTTGTAGGAGGCGACCAGCTCCTCGTTGGTGATGACCTCGGGCGCGACCCACAGGCCCGTGCCGCTGATAACGACGTCGTGCATACCCGGAATTTGTTAATTTTTCGTGGCGGCGACGATAGCACATCGGCCGGGCAACGCGGGGCGCGGGATGTGGTCGTTTACGTCTAGTTTGGCCTTGCGCTGCCGAGCGCACATGCCCAGACGCCGCCCCAACTCCGCGCCGCAGCACTGGCACAGCCAGCAAAACAAAACGGGTGACAGCACCGCTCTGTCACCCGCCCTTTGTTGCGTACCGCCGGCGTGGAGCTTACTTGCTCGCAGCAAGCTCCATGATCATGCGCGATAGCAGATAGAGACGCGGCACGACGCTCTCCACCTCTGCGTATTCCTCCGGCGTGTGAATGCCGCCGCCAACGATGCCGAAGCCATCAAGCGTGGGCGTGCCGACACCGGCCGACAGGCTCGAATCGGCCGCGCCGCCGCTGCCTTCGAGCGTCAGCTTGCGCCCGATCTCGCCGTAGATGGCTTGCGCCTTGGCGGCAAGCTGGTCCGACGCAGCATTGCGCGGCATCGGGGGGAAGCCTCGCACCAGCGACGTCTTCACCTCTGTATCGGGGATCAGCTTGTTGGCCGACACGCGCGTCATGTCGCGTTCCACGCGGTCGAATTCCTCCGGCACAGCCACGCGCACATCTGCATAGGCCGTTGCATGGTCGGGAATGACGTTGGTTGCGTCGCCCGCCTTGAGCACGGTCACGTTGAAGGTCGTCTGCTTGGCGCTATCGCCCAGCTTGCCGAGCTGCAACACCTGGTGCGCCAATTCGTTGGCGGCGTTGCGACCCGACTCCGGTGCCACACCGGCGTGCGCGGCCTTGCCTTTGATGTCGATCTCCGCCGTGCCGCTGCCCTTGCGCCACACGACCAGCCCATCGGCGGGTCGGCCAGGCTCCAGGTTGAGCGTCACGTCATGCTGCTTGGCCTCGCGCTCGATCAACGCACGCGTGCCCTTGGAGCCGGTTTCCTCGTTCGTGTTGAGCAGCAGCGTGACTTGCCCGTACTGCTTGAAGTCGAGCTGCTGAAGAATCTTCATCGCGTACAAACCCGCTACCACGCCGCCCTTGTCGTCCATCACGCCGGGGCCGTAGGCGCGCTTGTCCTTGATGGTGAACGGCTTGGCGCGGGCCGTGCCGTCTTTGAAGACGGTGTCCATGTGGGCCATCAGCAGAATGCGCGTCTTCCCAGTGCCCTTCCAGGTTGCGAGGATGTTGTTGCCGACTGCCGGCGCGGCGGACACCGTTTCCACCTGGGCGCCGGCTTTGCGCAGTTCATCGGTGACGATGCTGCCCATTTGGCTGAGCCCCGCTTCGTTGCCCGTTCCCGAATCGATGTTCACCAGGCGCTCAAGCAGGTGCAGTGCGTCGCCACGGTAACCCTCTGCGGCGGACAGCACCTTGGGATTGGCATCGGCAGCGCAGGACAAACCTGAGGCACACAACAGCAGCGCAGCAACGGCAAGGCGGGATGGTTTCATACGGGACCTTTGTAGCGGAGTGGCAAAACGGCCATTACACACAAGATCGGTGCTTGCGGGGGCGGCCATGTTGCGCGAGGCGCACGGGTGGCACCCGCAGCTTGCTCTGGCAGACAAGTCATGCAGTGGCGGCGAGAGGCGTGATCAAGCACCGGCCCAACTATTCATTGCATGCATTACCGGTCATTCAAAGAATAAATTTCACAAATAATACGTGCGCCGCTAATCTGATCCCCTTTGATTTGGCGAGCAGACGATGGCAGAGCTTTATCTCGTACGGCACGGACAGGCCTCGTTTGGCGCGGCAGATTACGACCGGCTCTCCGAACGCGGCGAGCAGCAGAGCGTCTGGCTTGGTGAATATTTCGCACGACATGACATCGTTTTCGATCGCGTCATCTGCGGCACATTGCGCCGCCATGAGCAGACCGTCGACGGCATCCTGCGCGGCATGGGCGTTTCGGGCACAGCGTATGAGCAGCACGCCGGGCTGAACGAATACGACTTCCAGGGGCTCTTTGCCGCGCTCGGCGAAGATTTCCCGGAGCTGACGCAACTGGCCTCGGGCTCGATGCGCGATCACTACCGGGCGCTCAAGCAGGTGCTGCATCTGTGGTCGGACGACAAGATTCGTGGGCCGCTACCCGAGACCTGGGCTGCCTTCCAGCAACGCGTGGCCGATGCGCGCGCGGCCATCCAGGCCGGCGGCGGGCAGCGTGTGCTTGCGATCAGTTCCGGCGGCCCAATTGCGGTGACCGCGCAACAGGTGCTGGCCGCACCGCCCACAAGCGCGATTGCGCTGAACCTGCAGATCCGCAACAGCAGCGTCTCGCAGTATTTCTTCAACGCTGAATCGTTCCAGTTGGCCACTTTCAACGGCGTCCCGCATCTGGACGACCCGGCGCGACGCGCATTCCAGACATACGGCTGATCGCCCAGGCGGACGCCCAAAACACATAACCATTGGAGGAGCACAACATGAGCACGAACCTGTTCGACCTGACCGGAAAGATCGCCCTGGTCACCGGCGCCAGCCGCGGTATTGGCGAAGAGATTGCCAAGCTGCTTGCAGAACAAGGCGCGCACGTGATCGTGTCGAGCCGCAAGCTGGGCGACTGCGAAGCCGTGGCAGAACGCATCCGCGAAGCCGGCGGCAAGGCAGAAGCCCTCGCCTGCCACGTTGGCCGCATGGAAGACATTGCCGCGGCGTTCGACACCATCCGCCGCACGCACGGCCGGCTCGACATCCTCATCAACAACGCGGCGGCAAACCCGCACTTCGGCCACATCCTCGACACGGATCTGGCGGCGTACGAGAAGACTGTTGAGGTGAACATCCGCGGCTACTTCTTCATGTCGGTCGAAGCCGGCAAGATGATGAAGGCACAGGGCGGCGGCGCGATCGTCAATACCGCGTCAGTCAATGCGCTGCACCCGGGCGACAAACAGGGCATCTACTCCATCACCAAGGCCGCCGTCGCGCACATGACGCGCGCCTTCGCCAAGGAATGCGGGCCGTTCGGCATTCGCGTCAATGCGCTGCTGCCGGGCCTGACCAAGACCAAGTTCGCAGGCGCCCTGTTTGAAGACAAGGCCACGTACGACCGCTGGATCAGCGAGATCCCGATGCGCCGCCACGCCGAGCCGCGCGAGATGGCCGGCACGGTGCTTTACCTCGTGTCGGATGCTGCGAGCTACACCAACGGCGAGTGCATCGTCGTCGATGGCGGCATGACGGTCTGACACCGGCCCAGCCACGCAGAGCAAGCGAGATGGCGACCCTGCCCCATGCAACGACGGCGCGTGCCGACTTCGGCCGCGTGTCGGTGTTCTTCGGCGAGAAAAGCGGGAAATATCCCGACGGCAACCAGGTCCTCATCCGCGGCTCGGATACGCTGGCCGCGTTAGACACGCCGCTCGTCTCCAACCACATCGGCCCCGAGTTCGACGCGACCGAGCTGGTGGTGATGGGGCACGTGCATGAAGACCACATGGCGGGTCTGCATCGGCTGCCCCGCGCGACGGTGTACGTGCATGAAGCCGATCTGGCCGCCGCCCAAAGTTGGGAGGGGATGGTCACCACGTACGGCCTGGACGATGCGACCGCGCCAGCCATGCTGGAAAAGCTGCAGCGCGAATTTTTCTATGCGCCGCGCCCCGATGCGCTGGGCTATGAAGACGGTGCGCGGTGGGACCTGGGCGATACGCACGTCCGCGCGTTTCACATGCCCGGCCACACCGCCGGCCACACCGTTCTGCTGGTCGAGCCCGAAGGCGTGGCGTTCATCGGCGACATCGACCTGACCGGCTTCGGCCCCTACTACGGCGACGCCTGCTCAAGCCTGCGTGATTTCCGCCGCAGTCTGGCGCGCCTGCCGGACATTCCGGCCAAGGTGTGGGTCACGTCGCACCATCGCGGCATCTACACCGACCGCGCGCACTTTCTGCGCGACTTGGCGGCATATATGGCCAAGCTCGATGAACGTGAAGAGCGCCTGCTGGCCAGGCTGCGCGAATCCCCCAAGACACTGGCGCAATTGGTGGAGCAACGCCTGCTGTATCCGCCGGGCCACGAGGCATTGTGGGTCGTCAGCGCGGAAACCCGCACGATTTCCCAGCACTTGGCCGAACTGCAGGCCGATGGGCGGGTGCGGGTGGATGAACGGGGCGTCTATCGGATCAACTGAGCCGCCTGTCGCGGTAGTGCGGCGAGCCCGCACCAGCGCCCTTGAAATCCGCGGATACCTGTATATATTTACAGTAACTGTAAATTTATACAGCACTCACCATGGACGACCTGATCCGCATCGAAAACGAGTACGACCGCCAGACGGTGCTCTGGCTGCGCGAGCGCCTGGGTGAACAGGCGCTGAACGAAGTCGTGTTGCGCATGGACGGCCGCGGGCGGCCATATGCGTCGGAAGTCTGCCGCACGCTGGGCCTGACGCCGCCGCCACGCAGGCGGGCGACACCGCGCGCGCGACCGCTCAACCGGGCCGTTGGCGAGGCATATCTGGCCGCTATTCGCGGCATCCTGGGCGGCGGGCACGCAGCGGCGTAAGCCGGCGTGCGCTAATCCGCAAGCGTGGCGGCCGTTTCTTCGCGCAACCAGGCGAGCCACGCGCCGGCCGCGCTGTCGGCAGCGATAGGCGCATCGGCCAGCAGGTAATAGCCTGAGCCGTCACGCCGGAACCCTTCGGGCGCAATCAGCCGCCCATCTTTCAGGTCATCACCGGCCATCAGCTTTGACGCGATGGCCGTGCCCTGCCCCGCCAGGGCCGCCTGCAAGCTCAGATAGAAATGTTCGTAGCGCGCCTCGGGCAACCGACCGCGCGGCCGTGCCGTGCTGCTGGCCCGCCACCACGCCTGCCATGCATCTGGGCGCGTGGCGGTATGCAGCAGCCGTCGGCGCGCGGCGATATCCGCTTGTGGGGCGTGCACCGGGCCGATCCATTCGTCGCAAATGGCCGCCGCATGCACGTGTGCGGGCCATGCAAAGTCATCGCGGCGCACTGCGACGTCCACTCCGGTGCGAGCGAAATCGATGGGACCACCCGCAGCAAACAGATGCACCTGGATGGCCGGATGCCGCGCTTGAAAGCGCGACAGCCGCGGGATCAGCCACCGCATCGCCAGCGTCGGCTCGCACGACACGACCAGCGCTGAAGACGTGGCCCGACGGGCAATCCGGTCGATGCTATCTGTGAGAATCGCGAACGCATCGGTGGCAGCCAGCCGCAACTGTTCGCCCGACGGCGTCAAGAAGACTGCCCGGTTGCGCCGCTCGAACAGCTCCACCCCCAAAGACGCTTCCAACTGCCGTATCTGGCGGCTGACAGCGCCATGCGTAACGTGCAATTCCTGCGCCGCACGCACGAAGCTGCCATGCCGGGCGGCAGCTTCAAACACACGCAGGGTATTCAGCGGAGGCAGCGCCATCTGTCAGTTTTTCTCACCTAAAAACGGCATCATAAATCGATTTTCAGCGATGACGGACGCATCCAGAATCGGCGCATCCTCACTTTGCGATTGCGCCCGACATGACCGAACTCCTTGCTGTTGCCGTCATCACCATCCTGGCCGTCATCAGTCCGGGCGCGGACTTTGCCATGGTCACGCGCAACAGCCTGCTGCATGGGCGGCGCGCGGGCGTGCTCTGCGCGCTGGGCATTGCGCTGGGCGTACAGGTGCACGTGTTCTACACGATGTTCGGCGTGGGGCTGCTGATTGCGCATGCGCCAGCGCTTCTGCAGGGCATCAAGCTGGTGGGTGCGGCCTACCTGGTGTGGATTGGCTGGAAGACGCTGTCGGCCAAGGCGTTGCCCAACGGTGAGGCAACCGCCCACGGCACCAGCACGCCGACGCTATCGACCCTCGCCGCGCTGCGCATGGGCTTTCTAACCAATGCGCTCAATCCAAAAACGACGCTGTTCGTGGTCAGCACGTACACGCAGGTCGTTCACGCTGGCACACCGCTGGCCGCGCAGTTCGGCTACGGCGTGTTCATGTCGGCGGCGCACGCGGTGTGGTTTGCGTTGGTGGCGGCGGTGTTTGCGTCGGGTGCGTTGCGACGTTCGCTGCTGGCGCGGCAGCGCATCGTGGACCGCGTGATTGGCGTGATCCTGATCGGGTTGGGATTGGCGCTGGGGCTCGCGCGGCTTGCGTGATGCCACGCAGAGCAGCCTGCCCATGCCTGCGCCCATGCCGTCTGTCCCAGGTCTTCTGCTGCATTAACAGGCGCCAGCCTGTTTGAGACAGTGCCCTCGCGCCCTGCCCATCGCCACGCAGCGATGAACGCCACCGCGCAAACCTGACTCGCAGCACAACATCACACCTGGAGTGCAACCATGCAATGGAATCGCGCCTTCACTGACCTCATCCGCAACGGCCGCGCAGCTTACTGGGGCAACTGGACGCTCGCCCCCACCATCAGAACCGGCGCCGTCGGTTTTGTGTCGCCCGACACCGGCGACTTCACGCCCGTCAAGCCGGAAACGCCGGGCGTGGCAGTCAACACGCGCACCGTCCCCAATCAATGGAAGCTGTCGACCAACAACGTCCACCGCACTGAGACCAACGTCAAGCTCGATGGCTCGGCCACCGATCCTGAAAGCGGCACCAAGATCAACGCGGGCGTGGAAGTGAAATGGGAGTTCTCGTCGGTCGGGTCGATCGCCTCGGAATTCGGCATTGCCTCGGAGTCGTACATCAACGACCTGACGCAGCTTACGCGGCCCGAGACGATCAAGTGGCTGGCCGAGCAGGCGCAGTCCGTCAGCATGGGCTCGGGCGGCAACATCGCGCAGGGCTTCGGTGTGGTGACCAGCGTGATCCTGGCCAACAGCGGGCTGAACGTCGGCTCGCAAGACAACAACTCGTCGTTCTCGATCACGGGCTCGGCGGGTGCCGTGCATGACATGCTCGGCAGCGCGACGGGCAAGGGATCGTTCGTGTCGGTCAACCAGACCAAGAGCGTCGATCAGCACCTTTGGCCGTTCGAGCCGGGCAAGCAGGCGCCGGCGCCCATTCCGGTGGCCTACACGTTTGCGTCGTTCGACGGCAATCTGCTGATCCCGAACTGGATCACGCGCCTGGGCGGCTTCGAGATCTACTTCAACAACAAGCCGGGCTGCACCTACGTCACGCACATCAAGCTGCGCTACAACACACCGCAAGGCCCGCGCAGCGACGAGTTCTCGCTCAGCGGCGGCATCTCCAAGACGGTCGCGAACATCCCGCTCAACGCCACCGATATTCAGGTCGACGTGAAGTTCCAGGGCGTCGTGAACAGCGACAACTACGCGTTCCGCTGGCCCAGCCCGCTCGGCCAATGGCTGACCGGCCGGCGCGAGATCGAGATGACCGGCGTGTGGCCGGGCCCGACCCACGCCGTCGAGAAGTAACGCCAAAAGCAAAGCGGCGGAGCGCCCGGGAGGGGACGTCCGCCGCGTTGCATCTGCACGCGATGTGCGGCGCGTTATGCCGCCTGCTGGCGCTTGCGTTCGATATCCGGCAGGAACACCGTCAGCAAGCCGATGAGCGGCAGGAACGAGCAAAGGTGGTAGACGTTGTAGATGTCGGTTGCGTCAGCCAGCTTGCCGAGCACCGCGGCGCCAATGCCGCCCAGCCCGAACGCGAATCCGAAGAACAGGCCCGACACCATCCCGACCTTGCCGGGAATCAGTTCCTGCGCATACACGAGGATGGCCGAGAACGCCGAGGCCAGCACCAGCCCGATGATCACCGTCAGCACGGCGGTCCAGAACAGGTTGGCGTACGGCAGCAGCAGCGTGAACGGCGCCACGCCCAGGATCGACACCCAGATCACGACCTTGCGGCCCACGCGGTCACCAATCGGCCCGCCCACGATCGTGCCCACCGCCACCGAGAACAGGAAGAGGAACAGGAACAGTTGCGACGTCTGCGCCGACAGGTGGAACTTGGTGATCAGGAAAAACGTGTAATAGCTGTTCAGGCTCGCCAGATAGAAGTACTTGGAGAACAGCAGCACGACCAGCAGCGTCATCGCAAACGCCACCTGCTTGCCCGACAGCTTGACCGCGGCATGCGCCCGGCCACCCGCCTTGCGACCATGGCCCGCGGCACGTTCACGCTTGTACCAGCCGCCTACGTGGTAAAGCACGAAGATAGCGATCAGCGCCGCGATCGAAAACCACGCTAGGCTGTGCTGCCCATACGGCATGATGATGATTGCCGCGAGCAACGGACCCATCGCGCTGCCCACATTGCCGCCCACCTGGAACAGCGACTGCGCCAGCCCATGACGGCCGCCCGACGCCATACGCGCCACACGCGACGATTCCGGATGGAAGATCGACGAGCCCGTGCCCACCAGCGCCGCCGCCAGCAGCACCGTGCCAAAGTTGGGCGCCATCGACAGCAGCACCAGCCCCACCAGCGTGAAGCCCATGCCCACCGACAGCGAATACGGCTTCGGATGCTTGTCGGTATACAGCCCGACCATCGGCTGCAGCAGCGACGCCGTGATCTGGTACGTGAGCGTGATCAGCCCGATCTGCGAGAAATCGAGGTGGAAGTTGCCCTTGAGCAGCGGATAGATCGCCAGGATCAACGACTGCATCATGTCGTTGAGGAAGTGCGCGAAGCTGATGGCGCCGATCACGCCAAAGCCGGTCTTGTCGGCCTGCGCGGCGGGGGCTGCCGATGCAGCGGCCGTGCCGTTTGCGGTGGTTTGCATGATGGTTTGGGGTAACGAGGATGAGGCGAGGAAGCGCTCAATCTTGCGCCTAAACGGTGCAGGCGTGTTACCGCAAATTCGACAACGATTAACGCAAACCGGACAATTTACTGTCGGGGCAAAAGCGTCAGCCCGCGCGGCGCCATTTCCACCAAAACACCGGCCATCTTCCCGCAAACCCTTGCCCAGCTTGCCCTGGCAGGCAGCTAACGTGTTAGCCATTTTCGCGCGCGGAGCTACTCCGTTCGGAGCATGGCCGCTCAGGAGACGCTTTCTATACTCGGCAGCATGGACTGCAGCACGACGCCAGAAGCAACCGCAAGGCGCCAGTGTCGACAGCCTGACGGATACGCTGCGTAAGCAATTTCACACACACAACGATCCGCAAACCGAACCGATGGCCAGCATCGACGATGCCGCACATCGGCCAACATGGGAGGGGAGCCATGATGATCCTGCTAACGGGAACGCTATGCCGCGCGATGGGAGACCTTTTTTATCAGGCCTTGCTCGACGACCGGGTCGTCTGCTGCTTCGTCACGTCCGAAGCCGTGGATGTCACCGGCAACGCCACGCGCCCGCCGCCCGCTTCGTTCCCGTGTACCGACCCTCGGCTCGCTGACGTCTCTCGGTCAGCGAGTTATTGCGCGCCCCTCGTCCCGTAGGGCGCGCTCTTTTCTGCCGATGCCGTCAGCGCGGGGGCGCTGGCGGGTCACCCTGCACCTCAACCCCACACGAGAAACGTCTCAGCCGATCAGCTCGGCGTCCGTCAGCTCGCGCTTCAAATAGGCGTACAGCACGGGCGCGGCAATCACGCCACCCAAACCAAACAACGCCTCCATCACGATCAGCGCGAGGATCAGCTCCCACGCGCGCGCATCGATGCGGCTGCCGATGATGCGCGCGTTCACGAAGTACTCCAGCTTGTGCACCACGACCAGAAAGATGAGCGATGCCACCGCCAGCTCCAACGATGCGGTGACGCTCATCACAACGATGGCCGTGTTGGAGATGAGGTTGCCCGCCACGGGAATGAGCCCCGCCACGAAGGTCAGCAGGATCAGCGATTTGGAATACGGCACGTGCTGCCCGAACAGCGGCAGCGCACCCAGCAGGTAGATGGCGGCGAGCGCCGTGTTGAGCGCGGAGATTTTCACCTGCGCAAACACCACGGCTTCGAACGCGTCGGTCAACCGGCTCAGCCGGTCCACCAGTGCTGCGGCCAGCGGCTTGTGGTGCTCGGGGTCAAGCGTATCCGACCACGCCACCATCGCCCCCAGGATCAGCCCGACCAGCATCAATGCGCTGGCACGCAACCCGTCAATACCGAGGGTCGACACCTGATGGCCATGTTCCTTGATCATCTGCACAAGCTGCACACGCAGCTCGGTCACCGATTGCGGAACGTAATTGACCACCGCCGCCGGCAACGATTCCCGCACGTTGTCGAGCACGTCGGCAATGCGTGTAAGCATGCCTTCGAGCCCATGGCCGTGCTCGACCAAGCGGCCGATCCCGATGCCAAACCCTGCAAGAATAAGGGCCGCGACCACGGACACGCAGATCACCGCAATCGACTTCGCGCGCTGGGACAGCCTGCTGCGCTCGCGTAAGCGAGCTTCCAGCTTGCGCGCCAATGCATAGACGAGAAAGCCGGCAATGGCGGCCGGCAGCAGGTGCAGCCACAGCACGGCCGCAATCATCGCCGCCACCAGCACGTAGCTGACAGCGTTGATGGAGCGAGTGGGTGCGCTGGGAGAAAGCTCGGGAGGCAGCATCGTCATGAAAACAGGCCGGCAGCAATGTTGATGGAGAGGGCGAGGATGCTCGTATTGAAGAAGAACGACAGCAGCGATTGCCCCAGCACCGCGCGCCGCATTGCACGCGAACGAATGCTGATATCGGCCGTCTGGCTGGCGACCGCGATCGTAAAGGAGAAGTAGAGGAAATCCCAATAATCGGGCTCGAGCTGCTCGTCGGGAAACTGCAGCGGGGGCTCGTGGGGCGCACGGTAATACAGATGCGCGTAGTGCACCGTGAACATCATCGGCACCATGAGCCACGCGCCCAGCACCGTGATACCGGTGAACAGGTAGTGCGACGACTGCGCATGCCCCGCCGACTTGGCCGTCGCGAGTTCAAACGCAATGGCCACCATGCTGGCCACCACGCCCAAGCAGACCACCGCCAGCACGGCCGAGGCACGCTCGTCTTCACGGCGGGCGACGGCGCGGATGCGGTGTGGGTCTGCACGCAGCATCATCACCGTGATCAGGATGAGGTACGCCCACACGGCGATGTCCCAGCCGAGCAGCAGGCGCGCAAGCCACCCGTGCGCTGGCACAACAACGACCGCTATAGCGCCCAGCGCAAACGCAGACAGCAGGCGCGGCCGTGTTGCCGCAAAGCGGGAAACCTGGGAAATCTCGGAGGACTTGTCTTGCGGGTTCACATGCGCCTCAGGTGCGTGCTCGGGATGTTCACACAAGGCCGGCACCGCCAGCCGATGAGGCGACATGGTAGCCGCTTCAGCGCAGCATCAGGTTGGCGAGAACATTGAAGCAAACGAGCGCTTGCAGCGCTCCCGCAGGCGCTCGTGCGTTGAGAGCTGCTCTGCGATGACGGTGGCTTCCGGATACACGCGGCACATGCCGATCATGGCGGTTTCAAGCGACCCCTGCGAGCCGGCCTGGAACTGGAATTGCTCCAGCACCGTGTCATCGGCATCGCGCACGGTGATCTGGAATGGGCCCGGCGTGACGGTCACACAGCCGGCCAGCATGGCGGCCGCGGCCAGCGTAAGGCCCAGGAGGGAGCGGGTCGGACGACGGAAACGAATCATCATGGCT
This sequence comes from Ralstonia sp. Ralssp135, assembly GCF_047304345.1. Taxonomy (NCBI): domain Bacteria; kingdom Pseudomonadati; phylum Pseudomonadota; class Betaproteobacteria; order Burkholderiales; family Burkholderiaceae; genus Ralstonia; species Ralstonia sp. Ralssp135. The sequence continues at coordinate 47,619 of NZ_JBGLYZ010000029.1, read as the reverse complement.
TCCTGGTTGCGATGAGAGTAAGACGCCGCAATGGCAACTCGGTTCGCAATCATCGCGCTTCCCGGTGACGCAAACAAAAACGCCCGCAGTGTGCGGGCGTTTTTGCGGGACGAACCAGGCTCAGGCCACGGCGCCTTCGGTGTACGGGTCAAACTTGCCGCCAGCCTTGGCGCCTTCAGTATAGGTATCGAACTTGCCGGCACGGGCCAGTGCGCCTTCCGTGTACGGATCAAACTTGCTACCGGCCTTGGCACCTTCGGTGTACGTATCGAACTTGCCGGCACGGGCCAGTGCGCCTTCCGTGTACGGATCGAACTTGCTGCCGGCCTTGGCGCCTTCGGTGTACGTATCGAACTTGCCGGCACGGGCCAGTGCGCCTTCCGTGTACGGATCGAACTTGCTGCCGGCTTTGGCGCCTTGCGTGTACGGATCGAACTTGTCGCCAGCCTTAGCGCCATCCGAATACACGTCGAAACGTTGGCTGACCTGCGCAGCACCTTGCGTGTACACGTCAAACTTGGCTGCTGCCAGGGCCGGCACACTTGCCAGGGCGATCAGGGCAGCAATCAGGGTACGTTGGGCTTTCATGATGTCTTCTCCAGATGGGCGCAGCGCGTCGGGCAGGTGATCCGGGCATTTCCGGGATCTTCTTTTTCGCTGCGGCGCCGCATTCGATGAAGTCATCGTAGGCGAGCCTGTTCAGACAATAAATGTCGCGACAGACAATTTATTGTTGCGATATGTGAAATTAAGGGAAAACCCGCATCAACAGTGGCTTTGCGGCTTGCAGCAAAGGCTAGCGGGTTTATTTGCGCAAACCAAGAATGTGACTTTTTCACCCAAAGTCAGCGTTGTGCGGCTTTCGAACGGGTTTTATTGTTGCGCTCTGACGCATCGCATCATGGTTGCGAGACCCGCACAGATTGTCATTTCCCGATACAAACGCGCACAGGTTGGCGAAAGACTCTGTGTCACACTGCCCGGCATTCGCTTTCAAACCCATCCACGATGAAACGCCTTCTGCTCGCTGTGTCCTTGCTTGTTGCTGCATGCCTTTCCGGCTGCGGCGTGGTGGCCGCGCCGTGCCGGGTGGCGTCGGCAGGCCTGAAGATGGTGCCGCTGGTGGGGCATGTGGTGGCCGCGCCCACTGACGCCTGTGCCGACATCATCGATTGAGCGTCACTGGGCGCGGCAAACCCAATATCTATTTCTATTGAGGCTTCGCAGCCTCCTGCTGCTGAATCACCCAGTCCTGCAAGTCTTTCAGTTGCTGGGCGTTGCTGTGGAAAGCTTCGGCCTCGCGCTCGTGCTGGGCTTCAACGTCAGAGAGGACAACGCCACTGGCGGTTTCATCAAGGAGGCCGGCGGCGCTGGGAAGCTCGGCCCGGTTGGCGGAGTTCCACATGCCGACAAAGCGACCAGGGATGCGACAAGCAGCATCGTCGTGCACAACGATTTCATGGGGTACCTCGCGGTCTCGGTAAACGATGCGGTCACGGAAAACGGTCTGGATGCGCGCCTCGGCCTGGGCGGCTCGATCGCTCACCTGGGCAGTCACCGTGGCTTGGCGGACCTCCGTTTGTGCGGCGACCACCTTGGCTTGCAGCGCATGCGATCGCTCGATCTGAAGCCGATGCAGATCTCCGGTGCCGTAGCCGAGGCCAAACGCCAGCCCCAAAGCCAGGAGCGCGCCACCCCAAAAGCGCGGGTCGAGCAAGCTCATGATGCTGTTCCTCCTGCAAGCACGGCGCGAGCGCGCAACCACAGTGCACGCCGATCATCGAGGCCATTCGTGCCGCCATTGATCCGCCGCGTCAGTTGCACGAAGGCGGCGTCGCTGTCCTGATCGGCAAAGCGGTTGAGCCCATTGATCAGCCAGAACCACGCGGCTGATGCCGTGGCGTGCGCGGGTGTCTCGAGCAGCTCGGGCTGCGCTTCGAGATCGAGGCCCAACGCAATGCCACACGCACGGTAGTTGGCGCGGCCCGTGATCTGGATAAGGCCGCGGCCAAGAAAGCGCTTGCCGTCGCCGGGTTGCGTATTGCCGAGGTCGGCACGCCCTTCGTAGCCGCGCTGCGCAAGCGTCGGCCCCCACAGCTCGCGCACGTAGCGCAGTTGCCCGGATTCGTGCCCGACCTGCGCAAGAAACGCGGCAATGCGTGCGGGCGTGTTGATCTGCCGGAACAGCAACACGTCGGCCAGGATGGGGGCGAACACATCGGCGCGCCCGCCGGCGCTGGGCATGACAGCGCGCAGTTGCACCGCAGTAAGAAGCGGTTCAGCCATGGTTTGCCTTGTGCAGGGATTCGCGCACGTCGTCGACGACCTCGGCGAGGTCGGCATCGCGCCGCTTGTTGATGAAGTTGAAGACCCAGCGCACGAACGCCCAGCCAGGCAGGCCGCAGACAAAGTAGATGCCGCCGAGTGCCATGGCACCGTTGGCCGAGCCGATCCAATGCGCTACCCCGAAGTACTGGATGACGGTGGCGCCGCCGCCCACACTGGCGATGACGGTGGAGATGAGCGCCACGGCCCACTCTCCGCGGGCGCGAGGCAACGTCATCACCATGACGACGATGGTGGCGAGCACAGTCGCAGCAAAAGCCACGGCCGCGAACCCGCCAAGCGCCTTGAAGGCAGCAGCGCCCGCCACCCCCGCAACGGCGCTGCCGCTGATGGGTTCAGACATGGTTCCCCCGGATATGAAAAAGCCCGCGCGAAGGCGGGCTGTGTTGCTGGGATGGCGGTGCTTACCACTCGATGGCTTGCACCTCTTCAATACTGGTTGCGGCGTTGATCCTGGCGATCAGGTCGGCGTACTTCTGCTGCGCGGCGACGCGGTGGGTCAGCCAGTCGGCGTTGACTTGCTGGATTTGTGCGGCCGCGTGCGCGGTGAAGGACCAGGCATCGTTGTTGGCGCACCAGATGGGTGTTGTCCAGTTTGACGGTGCGACAGCCGAGGCGCTGACGGCGCTTTGGAGGTTGCGTTGGTCGTCGTCTTGGGATGGGTACGTGTGGGGCGTGCCGAGTGCGGATGAGGTGAAGCCGGTGATGAGAGCGGCGACGCAAGCGGTACTGACCTTCGTAGCTTGCTGCGCTTTTTCTTGTACCAGCAGCGCCTCGGTAGTCGGTGGTAACGGTGCGACCAAAGCGCCGTTGACCACCGTGTAGCCGGGCTGGTTGATGCAGGCGAGCCACTCGTCTTGCGTGATTTCGATGACGTTGGTCATGCCATCGGGGACGGGGCTGTCGATGTTGTCGTAGTAGCCGATGATGCGGCCTTGGGGGTCATATGCTGCGAATTTGCGAGTCATGTCTTCAGTATCCAATTGCGATCCAATGAGTCGAAACCGTAACGGTCGACCGGCTGGTGAAGCTTGATGGTCCATTAATCCAACAAGCCACGGCTGCGACCAAGCCGCTGCCCACTGTGTAGTCGCCCGCGAAAGCAACAGAAGCAAATTTGTTCGGGAAGGTGATCGGCAACGTCACTGTCATGTCGGTGGATGCAGAGCCATTCGCATACCCCCATTGGATGATCAAACCGCTTGGCAGCTTCTGGTAACCGCTTGACTGCAATGAGTTCGAAAAAAGATTCGACGTCCGCAGCGTCTCAGTCCCGAGGTGGCCGCGCCAAATACCTCCGTCGTTCACAAGCAGAACATCGCAACCGGCCCCCAGGGTATAGCTCGTATAGGCGCCAGAGTTATTGAATGCAATAGTGTCATTGGAGCCTTGGCGTTGAATCACAGCATTCGTGACCGCCGGACTGGCGGAAACAAAAATCACTGCCCCTTTGGGAACACTGGAACACAATGGAAGTGTTGCAATTGCGCCGGCACCAAGCTCGATACGCTTACCCACATCGGCCAGCGTCAGGGTGAAAACGCCCGTCGCGGCAACGCCGCGGTCCCCAGAGAAGCTACCCAGCGCTTGCTGGACAAACGCCGTCGTAGCCAACTTCCCACTGCTATCAAACTGCGGCGGCGTCACCCCAGTCGTCAACGTCTGCCCGGCACTCACCCACCCGTTCACCCCATTCGATACAAACTGCACCGCCTCACCCGGATTCAACGTGAGGCTGTTGGCGCTGCTGCCCTGGCCGAACGCGAGCGTATCGGCGCCATTGCGCGTGACGGCGGTTGAGCCGCTGGCCTGCATGTAGGTCACGCAGATGCTCGTGCCGTTCGGGCAGTTGGCGGCGGGCGGCAGCGTCATGGTTTGGCCGGTGGCCGTGACATTAACCAGTGCGCCAAGCGCCGCCGTGGTGAGCGTGCTCGATGCGGCGACGTTCTGGATGCTGGAATAGCGCTCGCCGATCGCCGCCAGAAAGCCACCCGTCGGTGCCGTCGGCACATTGGGATACGGGACGATGCTGGCGTTGGTGACCGTGCTCTGGCCGTTGGCAACTGTGATAACGGCCAACCCTACGTAGCCCGCGGTTACTGCCGGCGTTGTCTGCGTGCCGGTGGCTGCGGCGGTGCCGGCCACAAGCTGCAACGACACCTGCCCCGCCCGCGTCGTCGGCTGCGCGTTGCCACTGCCGCCCGGCCCGTTGAATGCCTGCGACGGGTTCGCGCTGTTGTAGTACGGCAGCACGACGTTGTTGACGTCGTTCTCAAGGTAAGCCGCCTGGATCAGGTAGTTCTGGCTGTGGCCGGACGTGGCAGGTGCCGTGAGGGTAAAAGACTGCGCATCCAGCAAGATGCCTTGCTTCAGGATGCTGTGCGCAGTGTCTTGCGGCAGCGCGCTGTACAGCGTGCCGTCCACATTGGCGAGCTGGTAGATCTGCCCCGGGTTGATGGTCACGCTCATCGACGCGGGCGTGGTGGGCACGCAGCCGAGGCCCGAGATGACGGTAGACGTGCCGAACAGATCGGCGCAGAGCTTTGCCAGCGCGATCATGGTCTGCCGGTTTGTGTTCAGCAGGTCCGTGGTTTGCGGCACCTGGCCGCTGTAGACAATCTGACGATCCAAGACTGTTCTCCAAAAGAAAAGCCCGGCGTCTTGCCGGGCTGTCGGTGGTAAGGAAAGCGCGTGGGTCCGCGCCTAGGAACTGATGCGCGTCCAGATGATGGAAGCGGCGGGCCGCACCGATTCGATGGCGGCGTAGATGTCGGCGTCGGACACAGTGTTGCTGCTCATCGACGTATCGACGTATTCGCCTTGCGAGGGCGCGCTGTAGCCTGTGGTGACGATGCTGTAGCCGGCCACGTTCGGGATGCCACTGCCAAGCGGGCGATACGCCTGCACAAACGCCTGATACGTCAGCGAGACCTGCCCGTAAGCGCCGGCCATGCCGTAGCCGCTGTTCGGCGCATCGTAGGCGCCACAGTCTGCGGGGCGGCTTGGTTCGATGATTGTCGGGGCACGTCCGGTCAGGTCGGTCAGCACGCGAATGATGGCGCCGCGCGTGCCGCGTTCACGAAACAGGTTGGCGACGATGTTTGCGCGAAACGATGCGTCGGATTGCCCGGTCCTGCGCTGGATCGACAAGCCAAAGAAATCCGCTGCAATCATGTCGAGCCAGCCGTCAGTGGCGGTCAGGATGCGCGTCTGCTGCTTCGCATAGGCATACAGCCCGTAGACGTAAGCGCCGCTGTACGCGAGGCCCTGCAGCAACCCGTTGAGGATGGGCGACTGCGCCACATCGCCGAACCAGCGCGGCAGATACCCTCGTATACGCGTGAAGATGTCTTGTTGGTCACCGGTTGCCATTACGTCACCGTGATGGAGTTGGTTGTGGCTTTGATGACCTGCAGGCTTGTGGCCGGCAAATCCGCTGTGCTGCCGTTGAGCAAAGTGCCCGTGACGTTGGTCACCGCCGGCGACGCGTCATACGCCACCTGCGCCAGCCGCGAATACGTCAATGCCGTGCCGAGCGGCAGGCTGTTGATGTAGCTCAGCAAGGCCGCCTGCACTTGCAACGCGACGGCCTGGTGCGTGTAGCCCGCAGCGGTGGCGATGCTCATGGAGACGGTAGCGTTGACGACGACCGGCCCATACACATAGAACGTGCTCGTCACTGGGCGCACGGCATCCACGGCGTTGCTCACGCTGGCAAGCAGCGTTGATGTGGGCGCGCCCGTACCGTCATCCACGATCACGATGAAAGTGCCGTTCTGCTGCAACCCGGCGTAGGTCTGGTTCTCCAGAATCACGTACGTCAGCCCCTGCTTCACGCTGGCGATGGCCGAGCCGATGGCCGTTCTGGTGGCCTTCGACAGACTCGCAACATAAGCAATGAAGCGTGATCGGAATGCCGTATCGGGCTCGGCATCCGCGCCGTTGACGAACGCCGCCGTATTGCTGACTGTGTCCACGCCCGGGATGGCACCCACGATGGTGGACACAGCGCCCGCCACTGCATTGCCCGCCGCGCCTGGCGTGACCGCTTGCACTGGCACGCTCACGCTGGCCGTACCGGCTGCAATCACATAGCCCCCCAGCGCGGCGCTATAGGCAGGATTGGTCGTATCGACCACCACGTTGAACTGCTGCGTGCCATCGCCGGTCTGCGCCACGGCTGTCAGCGGCACCAGCACCTGCTGCGTGACCGTGAAGCGTGAGAACGTAACGCTGCCCGTGGCCGGCACCGCGGCCAGGCGTGCCAAGCCGAAATCGGCCATCCACGTATCGAGATCGGCGCCGCTCGAGGTTGCCGCTCGAGTGATCGCCAGCACCTGCAGGATCAACCCTTGCAGCCACACCGTGACCGCCGCGTTGGCTTCAACGACGGCGCGCAGCACCGATCCGACGGTCAGGTCGACAAGCACCTTGGCGTAGCCCTGAATGGCCGCCACCTGGTTACGCACGAGCGTCACCCAGTCTTGCGTCTGAATGGACATATCACTTGCTCACATTGAATTGAAGGGACACCGGCTCACGTGTGACTGCGCTGCTGTACAGAATGCGCACGCTCACACCACCGGTGATGGCCGCGACATCCACCTGCGGCTCGGGCTCTTGCGCAACGCCGGCTTCCTGCAGCATTTGCGAGCGAATCAGCCCGCGCAGCGCTGGCACGTCCAGCGTTTCACCGATCTTCTGCGGCAGGCCGGCGCCGTAGTCGGTGTGAAAGATGTAGTCGCCAGGGTTGGTGACGAGGCGCCGCACGATGCGTTGCTGCGTTCGCAGGTCTGCACTGGCCAGACCCAGATCGCCGGTGGGCGACACCATGATGTCGCCGCCCACCCAGTGGTTCGCGTCGTTCAGAAGTTGCTGCGTCATGCCACGCTCCCTGTGTTGCTGGACCCGGACTGCACGCCCGTATGGCGGTGTGTGTCGTCGATCCGGTGGCCATTCGCCGAAACCTGGCCGCTGAACTGCGTATTGCCGCTGATGCTCATCGAGTTGCCCGTGCCGTTGTTGCCCGACACCGCCATGCCCGCCTGGCCCGTGATGGTTTGCGTAACCACCAGCGCACCGTCGATCTGCACAGGCCCCGTGTGGTTCCACTGCGGCGCCTGGGTGGTGAGCGTGCCTGCGCTGATGAGCGTGACCGTGCCGTCGTTGTGGAATTGCAGCTTGGAGCCCGACGCGTGTGTCAGGAAGAACTCGCCCGACTGCGCGCCGGTCGGCCGCGCCTGATCGCTGAACAAACGCGCGCAGATGTAGCCGTTCTCGATGTCGCCGCCAAGAAACTGCACCTCCACCTGATCGCCCGGGCTGACCGGCGCATCGATGCCCCAGCCATTGCCGACCCAGGCAGAGGCAACGGGCATCCAGCCGGTCAGCGAGCGCGCTGGGTCGGCGGGGTCTTCAGGTTGGAGGCGTACGCGCGCAGAGGCCGTACCCGGGTCGTAGCTGGTAACGATGCCCATGCGGTTCTCGGCGCGATTGGACTGCGCCATCATCGCGGCGAGCACCATTTGGTTGCGAAGCTGTTGGATCATTTGCTCGTTCCCTTGTTGATGTTCTTGGCCGAGATGTCCATCACATAACCCTCGCTCAGGCTCATGCTGCGGGTGATGCTGTCGATGAGGTAGTCCTGGTCAAAACGGGTGCCGGTACCTGTCAGACGGAGGGTGTCGGTGGGCGTGAGGAGTTGGTCCGCTGGCAGACGGGCACGTAGCTTCATTTCGTGCTGCGCGACTTCGTCGTACTTCTGCTTGGCCAGACGCTTAACTCCGGCTTGGTCGAGTCCGTTGCGCTCGACGGTATGCGTCGGCTTCTGGCCCTGATCGCCACCTGGCGCATTGGTGTAGCGGGCGACGAATCGCTTACCCTGCTTCGCATTCCATGAGCGCGCTTCGACCGTGACGCCTTTTGCAACCGTCAGATCGCGCGAAAGCTGCAGGGTTGCCATGTTGGCCTCCGCGTTGCCCCTCTCATCGCGCCCCCACCGTAGCTCGTACGGTTCGGCTGCGGGCGCAGGACGCGGTTCGAAGTGCACCGTCTTGCCAGTCACGTAACAGATAAACCCTTCAGCCCGAGCGAGCGCGGCCAGCAAATCCCACTCGGTTTGCTGATGCGTCAGGCTTACGTTGTCACGTGCGTAGGCTTTACCGATGCTCTGCTTGGTGGCCGGACCTGCAACTTGCAGGCCATGCTCGGCTGCCAGCTTTGCTGCCACGCTTGAGGCGGTCAGATTCTGGAACTGCAACGTCACCTTCTCATCGATAAACAGCGCCGTCAGATCCCTGCCGCTCAGCGTGAGTTGAGCCGAAACCGGATCCAGTTCAACGCTGTCCACACGACCATGGATCAGACTTTCAAGTTCGGCCTCGTCGTACTGGCTGGGATTCGACGGAAAGCCAGCAAAGATCTCGACCAGCAATTCAAGCTGACTGGAGAACCAGTTCGCGTCGCGATCTGGCGGCAAGACAGCCGTTGCGAGAGTGACCTGGAATGTGTCCGCCTGCTCGTACGAATTGCTCAGGACCGACCAACTCACACACGCCGGAATGCGCTCGCCGCCCACCTTTACGATCGATCGCGGCTGCCGTACACCGGGTATCACGGGTAGCTTGTTCAGGCTCATAAGAAAAAAGCCCCGCATTGCGGGGCTGTCCGGTTAATGAAAGCGGCACGCTAGGGCTTCGGCAAGCCGCCGGCACTATCTTTGTTCGGTGGCACGATCAGGGTTTTTACACCTTGCACCAGGGGGTCCCACAAGAGATCTGGGTTGGCCCTGGCCAAGCTGGTCCAAGCCATTGCATCGTTATATTCCTTGGCTGCCATCTTCATCAGATCGCCGCCGACCGTCACCACGTGCTTGGCGCTCTTGTAGATCGACTCGATGTTCTTCTGCATGCGGCCGGCAACGCGGTCAAGCTGAACCAGCACCGGAAGGTTCAATGCGGAAGTCACCTGGCCAGCCAACTTTTCCACCTGCTGCGATACGGGGTTATTCGGCAAGATGCCGCCCAGCGTCGTGACCTGTTTCAGCATGGTGTTGGCTGATGCGATCAGGGCTTGAGCGCGATCACGCACCGCCGTCACTTGCTGCAGAACGCTGCTCAGGGTTGACTGCGCCGCGTTGGCAAAACTCGCTACGGTGTCGATCGCTGAATTGGCTGAACCGATCAGACCAGACAGCGTGCTATCGCCAATTGCACTGCCCATATCCGTCACGGCAGAGGCATCATTCTTGATCTGGCCATCGATGCTTTGGTCTGCGTCGTTGCCCGCAAACTTCGACAAATCACTGGCCACTTCGCATGTGATCTTGTAAGGGATCTTGTAAGAGCGCTGGAAGTCCGCGCGGAAGTCTCGGATAACGACGGCGTAGTAGATCTCGGACCACTGCAGCAGCAACGAAGCGCCGCGTTCACGCAGGTCATCCAGTGCTCTGGCGCGTGCGAGCGCATCCTTGCCAAGCAGCCAGCCGGACCATTCCACGGGCCCGCAGAACGCCCCCATCGAATCGATGACGCGCGTGCCACCCACCAAGTCATGCATGGCAAGTTTCTGCGTCCCTCCAAACGGGATACTTTCGGGTACTTCCAAATCTTTGAACTGGAAACTTCCGAGTTTGAGAGCGAAGTCGGGCATGTTCGATCAGAGTCCAGAGGGCATGAGGTTCATGCGAGAGTTGAAATCGCTTGCGCCAATCTGCGGGCGCGCCAGATTTGACTGGAGGTGGTCAAACACAACGTCAGCCAGCAGCCGACCGTCCCTCAGAACCAGCTTGATGTCGGAGCGCTGCTCGGGTTGTTGTGGCCCCGCAATAGAGCGTCTGAACCAGGCACGTCCCAACTCACCTGAATCCAGGCGCTCCCGCGCTCCTGCAGTTAGCTTCACGCCTCCACCGCTCTTCACCGAATCCAACTCGGCTTGCGTGTAACCGCCTGTGGCGACCAGCTTCGTTCTATCCACTCCAGTGATGAAGTCCCAAAGCTGGGACTTCTTGCCGCCTGTCATCGAGCGAATTGCCGAGTCCGCGGGGCCGCGGAGCGCGGTACCGATTCCCCAGCCGACCATACCGGCTCCGACGACGCGCGCAACAGGACCTGTCAGCAATCCTGCAGCCGCCCTTGTGAAGGACGAGCCAAGGAAACCACCTCCCGCCTCGCCACCCAATGTCGGCAAACTTGAAGCGGCCGATTTGATGAACTTCAACGCCGTGACAAACACCATGACGGCCGTTGTCACTCCCGGAAACTCCTGTGCAAGGTGCGTAATGTTGCCAATCAAGCCATTGAACTTCTCCAACCCCGCGATCGCCAACGGCAGGACATGTTCGCCAAGCGCGATATTGAGGTTCGTCTTCTTGGCTTCGTAGTCCTTGAGTTTCCCTTCGAACCCTTCGTTTTCCTTCTCGTAAAGCTTGACCGCGCCAGGTCCTTTCCGGGCATTCTCGAGATACAGCCCGGCTCGCTCCTTGTCACGCTGAAGCTGCTCCAGGATGTTCTTCTCGTCCTTCATGCCGAGCAGGCTGCCCAACTTGGTGTTGAGAGCATCTCCGCTAAATCCGCTTTTCTGCAGCGCCGGCACGATCACACTCGTCACGTACTGAAGCGGATTCTCGATGAAGGCTGGCGCGTCCGTCATACCGGTCGCATCCACACTGGTGATGCGCCCAGCCTTGTCGCGATGCACGCCCCTCGAGTCCAGCAGCTTGACACGCTCAAGCTCATGCGCGACCGTGGCCGGCATACTCCCTACCGCCCAGCCCTGGAGCGCAGACACGGCGTCAATGCCCGCCTTCGAGCCGCCATTGGCCTGCATGAACTGCTTCAGCCCGAAGGCCGCAGCCTCAGACGGCTTCAGTGCGCCGGACACCTTGCCTCCCTGCATCGCCTCAAGGTAGTCCTTCGGTAGCACACCGCCGCCACTGGCCATCGCCGTATTGACGAGCATGTTGAAGGTCTCTTCCACCTTCTTCGTATCGATCTTGCCGTCTCCGCCGATCACGCCGTCGCGCATCTGTGCAACCTTGAGCGCAGAGAGCGCCATGCTGTCCAGTTGCGTGCCGTCCTTCACGCCGGTTGCCGCGCCAAAGGCCGTCCTAGCCTGGGCCAGCAGTTTCGTCACATCCTGCGCCTGGGTCGAATTCTGCAGAATGGTCTGCGCCCCGCCAAACAGCTGCCCAACATCGGTGAGCGACATGCCCTTGATGTCCAGCCCTCTGAGGAACTTCTCGTTCGCCGTTGCGGCGCCAGGGTCAAAGCGGCTGATACGCTCGAGCGCAGCGTGGCACTTCGATGCGGCGTCCACCTGCTTGTCCCACATGTGAACAGCTTCGTTGCCCGCCTTGAACAAGCCGGTGCCGAACTCGGTCAGCTTCTTGACCTTCTCCAGCCGGGTCTCCAGCTTCTCCGCGCTCTTGTTGACGGATTCGAACTGCGCGGCGATCGCCAGCAACCCACGCGAAACGTTATCCACCAGCGCAATCTGTATCCCAATCTTGTAAGCATCGAGGCTCATAGGAATCCTTGTTCGTCTGTTGAGGCCACCGATCTCACGTGTGCGCGTTTGCGGTGGGATCGATCGGGCGGCCCTCCAGCGCCGCCGTCACCGCATCGCCCACGCTCTTTTGCACCGCGTCGGCGTGCTCGTTCGCCACCACACCCAGGAAGGGGTGCGGTGGCGTCTGCGCACTGCCTAGCTCCAGAACGACAGCCTGGTTTGCGTTGGAGCCGATGGCCGCCTCCAACCCTTTGACTTCGCTGCCGATGGAGTCACGCAGCGCATTCACGCGCGCCGCCTCGGTCATGCCAGCGGCCGCCGCACTCTCCACAGCCTTGGCGCGGGCCGCCGCCTCCATTGCCGCAACGGCTGCAGCCAGCCCCTGCGACAACGCCTCCGGCACCCGCGCCTCCAAATCGGTCAGGCGACGCGCCATCTCAGTCGACGAGAGGTTCATTCGCGCTCCTTGAAAGACATCGTCCTCAGGTCGAACTCCGCGCCATGGAACTCGCTGCATTTGATGGCCATCGCCTGCCGCATGGTGTCGTCCAGTGAAAACGCCACGTCGAACGGAACACCGTTATGCACGAGCCACATCGCCTCGTGAAACGGGCCGTTCGTCAGGAGTTTTTTAGCTCGGACTCCGACGTGGCAACGTTGAGGAAGCTGGCCGCCACACCGCGCTGCGCGGCTTCGTTGCCTTCTTCGCCCAGGCGTTGATACAGCGCACGCAACTGGGCTTCCGAGGCAGGCGTCGGCACCGGATCACCATCGATCGCGCTGACGAACTTCAGGTGCGCGACCTCGGCCAGGTAGAGCATGTTCAGCTCGCTGCCGCCCGCGGCCTTGGCAAAGTCCAGATTGGCCAGCGGGCTGGGCTTGCGCAGCGTGATCTTGCGGCCCAGTGCATCGTCGACCACCGCTTCTTTCGCAGCGGCCTTGATGATCTGTTCAGACGGAGTGATGGTCACGTTGGTCATCAGGACACCTTGATGCGGCGCGAGGCCACGAAGTTGACGGATTGCTTGATAGTGGCATCGCCCGCGCGGGTGCCGGCATCGGCCAGCGTCATGAGGACGCCGTCATAGCGGAACTGCGAGACCGAGCCATTGGCTTCCTGAATCGTTTCGTAGATCTGCGCGGGAGCTTCGTTCACGCCTGCGTAGTAGCCCGCTTCGAGTTGCGCGAAGTAGTTGTCGAGCGTGGCGTCCTGGCGCTCCACATCGAACGACCCTGACCAGCCGTCGAAGAAGCGCACGTGGTCGGTAATACCGTCCAGGCGCTTGACACGCACGTCGGTCACGTCCTGCTTGCTCTTGAAAGCCGTGATCTTGTTCGGTTGCAGCGCGCCGCTTGCGGTCTGGATGACCAGAGTGTAGTCGCGGCCGACGGAGTAGCCTTGAATCGGCATAACGTTCTCCAAAAGAAAATGCCTCGTGTTATGCGAGGTCAGAAGGTTGATTGACAGGTGTCAGGTGGATTACTGATTCGCGGTCGAAGTGCGGATCACCGTGGCTTGCGAGCCTTCCACGTTCACCAGGAACTTCTCGATGACCGACAGGTAGACCACCTTCACGTCGGCCTGCATGTAGCCCAGCGCCACGCGGTTCATGGGGTTGTTGTTCGCATCGATCTGCACCGAGAACGCCGGGCCGCCATTGACCGCGCCGATCATCCCTTGCTGCTCCATCGAGCTGAGGAAGTTCGACAGCGTGGCCGCTGCCTGCGCGCGCACCGTGGCCGACTGCAACTGGCCCACGTACTTGCCCATGCCGGCGTTGATCGTGCTGGCGATGTAGTTGGTCATGCGCGTGTAGTTGTCGCCCTGTGTGAGTGCGTTCGAGCTGGTGTTGTGCCCGGCGCGGCAACCGAAGTACGCGCCGCCCGGCACCGGATTCGTCACCACATCGATGCCCGCCTGGATCAGTGCCTGCAACTCGGCCGAGCTGTAGCTCTGGTTCGCGAACGTCTTCTGCGTGCCCACCACGCCGTAGATCTGCTTGTTCAGGCTGCTGTTCTGCGGGGACAGGTTCGCCAGCAGGCCTGCGACAAACCCTTGCGGCGACACCAGGCGCGTCACACCGTTGACGGTATCGAGCCAGTAAACCCAATCGCCAAACAGCAGCTTGAAGGCGTACGAATCAATGCCGGCGGTGCTCTTGGCAGTCACGGCGTTGGCGATGGTGTCGCCGCTCGGGCCCGTACCGATCATGTAAATGCCCTCGGACAGACCAAACGCCACCTGCGTCGGCCAGGTCGTCGCATCGGTGCAGTCGGCCAGCATGGCGATCGACACGCCTTGGTTGCGCAGCGCGTACATGCCTTTGCGCGGCACGGTGTCCTGGCCGAGCAGGACAGAGCCGGTGATGGTGGCCGCGCCATCGGTACCGCCCGCCAGTTGCAGCGTGGCGGCCGTCGGTGCGGTCGTGCTCGCGCCTGCGGTGGCAGTGATGATTTGCGAAGCGCCGCGCATCACGCTGACGCCGTTGTTGATGGCGTTGGCGATCGCCACCCACAGCGCATTGCCGGTCTGGCCTGCACCGATGTTGTCGAACACTTCCGGCGCCAGCGTGGGCGCGGCTACGGTCACTTTCCACGTGTTGGCTGCCGAGCCTGCCGACAGCGCCACCGTGACGGTGTTGCCCAGCGAGCCCGTGTACTTGGCGGTGAACGTCACGCCGTTGGTCTGGGCGACCACCGTGGCAGCGGTGTCGGTGCCGTCGGTCACGCGCACGCAGCGGAAGTTGTTGGCGCCCTGTTGCACTGCCACAGCCACGGCAGTGCCCATGTCGTAGGTGCGGTTCTGGATCGCGCCGAACGTCTGCGCATACATGGCCATGTTGCCGATCAGTGTCGGCGAGTTGACGGGGCCCCAGGTGGCCGTGCCGACCACGCCGAGCACGTTGGTGGGAACGCCGTTGAGCAGGGTGACCTGCGGCGGAACAATCTGGACGTACAGGTCCGGAACGATGAGTGCAGTGGTATTGATGCTGCCCTGCTGGACGATCGGCATGCGTGCCTCCAAGTGAGAAAACAAAATGGCCGCACAAAGGCGGCCGGCAATAAGAAACCGCCCGAATGATTAGGGGCGGCGCGGTTGGTTGACTTCGATTACTGCACGATGGTCCGAACAGGAAACTGTGCGTCCATCGAGGCACCGGCCGTCACGTTCTCCACCCCCGTCGCAATCTGGTAGGCCGCGTCGGTCACGATGGTTGCGTACTCCACGGCGTACCGCAGGTCACGCCGGTAGATGCCATTGGTCAGATCGTCATGCTGATGGCCGCGCTTGTAGCGCAGCGCGGCGCCCTGGTCGGGCAACGTCAAGCGCACGATGCCCGAGAGCACCGAATCGACCTTGCCGGCAATGACGTCGCGCGGCGCGCCGCCATTCGCCCACGTCGAGATCAGGAACGTGCGCTCTTGCCTGCGCGTCTCGCGCTGCACGGTCCCGATGCCACCCACGCGCGGCGAGATATACGTCGCGTTCGGAATGGTGATCGACGTGCCAGCAGCCGTTGCCGGTTGATCGACCGCCACCAGCGCAGCGAGCGCCGCCGCGATGCTGGCCGGCGTATCGCTGGCCTGCGCGGCGTAGGCATACGCCCGGCCATCCACGAGCAGCACAACGTTCTGCGGCGCGCTGACGGTGCCGTTCACCATGACGGTTTGTGCGGTTACGCTCAAGGCCAGCGTGTTGGCCGGCGGTGTGGCCACGGTCCAGTCGGAGAACGCGGTGTTCGCATGCCGTTGATGGCTCGTGATCGGAAAGACCGAGACGTGCGCCTTGTTGGCCTGCAGGTCGGTCTTCAGTTGCGTCATGTTGGGCCAGCCGCTGTAGACCACCACCGGATTGCCCGTGATCGACGGCTGGCTGATTCCGTTCGGATAAACCACGCCGGTGACGAGCGTGACGAGTGCATTGGAAACATCGGAGAGATCTGCCATAAGACAAGCGCCTTCATCGATGCGCGCAGGAATGCGTGATCGATCGAGTGAGTTGCATCCAGGTTTGAAACGGCCCCGATCGGATCGGTCACGGTGCAGTGACGTCGAGGCAGGTGTTGCGTGCAAGTGCATCAGTGAGCAAAGCGGAGAAACAAAAAAGCCCGCTGGGTGGCGGGCTTTTCTTCGCTACGTCTGCGCTTCGTCTGGGTAAGTCAATGCACCCCAGTGGGGTGCATGTCTCGGTCTGAACCGGTTACGCCGCGAGGGCAATCGAACATCTGGG
This sequence comes from Ralstonia sp. Ralssp135, assembly GCF_047304345.1. Taxonomy (NCBI): domain Bacteria; kingdom Pseudomonadati; phylum Pseudomonadota; class Betaproteobacteria; order Burkholderiales; family Burkholderiaceae; genus Ralstonia; species Ralstonia sp. Ralssp135. Next base: position 31,535 of record NZ_JBGLYZ010000029.1, on the reverse strand, counting down.
AAACAGAATACGAAGGGGATATAAACCGTGCAAGGGGGCTGAAGAAAAAAACAAAAAATTTTCAGGCGGCCATCGGAGCCGCCGCTGCGGCCTTGGCTGCAGCATGCACGGCCTTCGCCATCTGCGCGCGAGCGACCTCCGAATCGATGACGTGCGACATGATCGACTGCGCCTTCGCAAGCCGCACCTTCCAGTGCTTAAGCGTATGCGGCGACGCGCCGTACTTGCGCACGAGAATGCGGCACACCATCTCTGCCGGCATGCGATGCACGTAGTGATACTGCAGCAAGCGCTTTGCTACAGGGTCAGCAATTTTCTGCCAGGCGTGCTCCACCAGCCAGCCGTCGTTCACATCGATGCTGACAATGGCCTGCGGCGCGCCGCTTTCCGCATCGCGCATGGCGACGGCCAGGCGTGCCCACGATGCACAGTACTGCGGTTGCCAGCTTGGGTCGCGCACCACGCGACTCCAGTTCTCCAGACGGTCCTCAATACCCATGTCCCTTGTCCTCGTATGTTCGTTGCTTGTTGATGCCGATATCGAGTTGCGTCACTCGCCTGTCTTGATCACTCAAGACAGCGCGAAAGCGCGACGGCGCCAGCGCCTATTGAAAGACGCGCACCTGCGCGGGCACCGCGCGCACCGATTGCACCCAGCGGCCTGTGACGCCGCACTTGCGCTCCTCATCCAGCTCCAGCCGCTTAGCGGCGATCAATTCGCTGCGGCGCGCAGAGACGCTCGACTTTTCAATGCGCAGCGCCTGCGCGATTTCGGCAATCGTGGCGGTGCCGCTGCGTGCCACGTAATCGGCAATGCGGTCGCACTGCAGCTTGGCCGTGGACGTGGTGCGGCCACGTCGAAAAACATCCATCGAAGTTTGGGTGACAGTCATGGAAAAAGCCTCCAGTCGGCGCGGGGTGGCGCGCGGATTGAACAAGATTCGGATCGGCTGCGGTGCCTCCAGCGAGCGGGAAGCCGGTCGATGCAGAGAAGTTTAGATTGTTCTAAACTGTTGCGTCAAGACACTTCTAATACACAAATTAGAAATTTCTTGCTCTAATGCGACCCATGGACATCTACGACAACCGCCGCCAGTGGCTGACCTACTGGATCCAGACCCTCGTCAACGGAGACCGCTCGGCGTTCGAGCGTCTGTACGGGTATTCGCGTTCGCAGGTGGCACAGTTTCTCTCGCGCACCTACCAGGATGGTCGCAGCATCGGTGACATTGCCGCGCGCCGTCTTGAGAAGAAGCTGGGGTTTGCCGACCGTGTGATGGACACGCCCTTCTCCGATGCCGTCGCTCAAGCTGCCGGCGGCAGCGCCGGCGACGTGGTGCGCACGAGCGCCGGCGCTTCGGCGCACAGCAAAGGCTTTCCCGCACGCCCCATCACCACGTACAACAGCCTGGACGAACTGCCGGCCGAGACGACGATCCTGATTACGCATGTCGACGTGGCGCTTTCAGCCGGCAACGGGCGCGAAACGTGGCACGTTGAAGAGAAAGAACCCCTGCCGTTCCAGGCCGATTACGTCCGCCGGCTGGACGCCAGTCCCAAACACCTGGTGGCGGTGAAGGTGCGTGGCGACAGCATGGAGCCGCGTCTTTTTGATGACGACACGGTGGTGGTCGACAAGGCTGATCGGCGCATCCCCACGGGCGGCGGCGTGTTCGCGCTGGTGTATTGCGGCGAGATGCTGGTGAAGCGGTTGTTCCGCCTACCCGACGGCTCGATCCGGGTGGTCAGCGACAACAAGGAGAAGCACGATCCGTTCATCGTGGCACCCGAGCAGCTCGAACACATCGACATTGTCGGCCGGGTCAAGTACCGGTCAGGCATGGGCGATTTCTGAGCGCGCACAGAGCATCGACTTCTCAACACACAAACCCGCTTCGGCGGGTTTTTTCGTGCCAAAGCGCAACATTCTAAACAGTAATGCTTAGACGTTTCTTGACATAAAATTAGAAACATCTAAAATACTGACATGCGATGCGCTCAAAACAATGTCGCAGGGAGAAGGAAAGATGGTCAGCACTGCCTCGAACAAAAATAGGGCATGGCTCCCGGTAGCGTGAACCGCCACCTCCGGCGTCGCGTCTGGCCGCGGGGCCGGCAGGTCGATCTGGTGATCATGGTGGCGCTGTTTTGCGCGGCGTTGCGCGAGCTCGGGCACCTGCTCTGACACGGAGACCTTCATGAAGCACGAACCGAACGCCGGTCCAAGGCCTGCAACCAGCGGCAACGCGGCCTTCGTCGACTGGCTGCTCGTCATCGGGATGGGGCTATTTGCCGGCGGCGCGATGTATCTGGCCGTGCTCGTGCGTACCACTTACTAAACGTGCCGCGCTCAAACCAACTTAACGCGAACTGAATGACTGAAACTGAAACACTGAACCGTATTCTTGAAGCGACCCGCAAGGCATGGGGCCTGCCGGCCATGCGATGCGGCGCCGCCTCACTCACCTCACAAGGCCCGCTGCATCAGCAAACAATCCAGCCAGCGCCCAAACTTGTAGCCCACCGCCTCCAACACGCCCACTTCCCGAAACCCGCAGCGCGCGTGCAACTTGGCTGACCCCGGATTTTCGCGGCCGCCGCCCACCACCGCCACCATCTGCTTGAAGCCGCGCGCTTGGCATTCGCGGATGAGCGCCTCCAGCAGCAACGTCCCAACGCCCCGCCCTTGCGCTGCGGTGTCGAGATAGATGGAGTCTTCCACCGTGTGGCGATACGCGGGCCGGGCGCGATGCGGGCCGGCGTACGCATAGCCGAGCAGCACGCCGTCGGCTTCAGCCACAACGTATGGCATGCCGGCATCCTGCAGTGCGTGAAAGCGGCGCGTCATCTCGGCCAGATCAGGAGCGTCGATCTCAAAGCTGGCGGTACCGGTCTGCACGTGGTGTGCGTAGATGCCGACGATGGTCGGCAAATCCGCCACGGTAGCCGGACGAATAGCGATGGCACCCGATTCGTGCACGGAAGCGGCAACGTCGATGGGCATTGCAGAAGACATGGCGGCAGGTTTCAGGAGCGGTATGAAGCGTTCATTGTCACGCCAATTCCACACGAACCGCATATCGTCGAGCGCATTCCGGTGACATGGCTATCGGGCGGCGCCGGAATGCGGTAACTTGGCAGACGCTTTCGCCCCCGCCCGCCGCGCCCTTCCTGCCATGCATGACCTGTTTCCCCTGATCGCCGAATACGGCGCGTTTGCCGTATTCCTGAATGTGCTGCTGACGCAAGCCGGTGCGCCGCTGCCTGCCGTGCCGACGCTGCTGGTGGCCGGTGCGCTTACGTTCCATGGACCGCTCCACCTGATGGAGCTGGCGCCTGCCGCCGTGTCCGGTGCACTCCTGGGCGACGGCCTGTGGTACTTCGCAGGCAAGCGCTATGGCCGGCACGTCATGGCACTCCTGTGCCGCGTCTCGCTATCGCCCGATTCGTGCGTGCGACGCACGCGCACGCAGTTCGAGCGCTGGGGCGCGCCGATGCTGCTCATTGCGAAATTCGTTCCGGGTTTGTCGACGATATCGTCTGCGCTGCTGGGCACGATGCGCACGCCGTTCAGCACGTTTGCGCTGTACAACCTGGTGGGCTCGGCAGTTTGGGCAACCCTCTGGCTGATGCTGGGCCGCGTGGCGCATGACAGCATCGACCAGGCGCTGCACCAGCTCGACCAACTCGGCACGCGAGCCGTACTGCTGATCGCGTTGCTTGCAGCGGTGTATGTGGCTGCGCGCTGGCTGCAGCGCTGGCGCTTTCGCAAGATGCTGGAGATGGCGCGCATCTCGCCCGATGAGCTGCATGCATTGATCGAATCGGGCGCGGCTCCTGTCATCATCGACGTGCGCGCCGACAGCTCGCGCATGCTGCAGCCGCAACGCATTCCGGGGGCGATGCTGTACGACATGTCCGCCAGCCACCGCGCGATCGAGATCGATGGCCCCGACCGCGAGATCATCATCTACTGCGCCTGCCCCAACGAGGCGTCTGCCGTGATGGTGGCGCGCACGCTGATGGGACGCGGCTTCAAGCGCGTGCGTCCGCTGCATGGCGGTATCGATGCGTGGGTGGCACGCGGCTACGGCGTGGAGCACGTGGTGTCGGTCACGCCCGCCACACTGGCAACGGCCGAGGCAGGCGCCTGAGGCATCCGCCATGCGCTCGGCTCTAGAACGGCGCTGGCGCACAAAAACAAAAAGCGCACCTCGCGGTGCGCTCTCCCGTAAGTACGGCAAACATGCGGTGCGCCAGCCCCCCGGCTCGGACACCCCGCATCGGTCCGTGTGCATCCGTCCGAGGACGGATGTGGCGAAATGATCCCCGTTTGATCCCTTCTTCGCCAGTCGGACTTGACCCCCTTGTTATTCATTTGCAACGCTGCCGCGCCAAACCTGTGCGCGGCGTGCTCGCGTGGTTATTTCCCGTCCTTCTTTCGTTGCCTTGCGGCTGGCCATTTATGCATGGCATTCCTGCGTACTAACGGCCGGCCGGCCTCAAACTTTAGGCGCCGCCGGTCATCGTCAGGCGAATGTATCGATCGCACCTTCGTGGCTGGACACACGGCGCGGCGTCACCGTCAGCGTATCGGTGCGGTCTTGCGAGCCGCCGTTGCCATACCGGCTGCCGCTGCCACCGTTGCCCGGACCGCCGCCCTGGTTTTGCGCCGACGAGCCTTGCGATGCGCTCTGCTGCTGGCTGAAGTCGCCCGTGCTGACGGACGTTTGCGCAAGCTGCATCCCGCCTTGCTGCATGGCGTCGCGCAGGCGCGGCATGGCGTCCTGCACGAGTTCGGCCACGGCTTGGTGCTGGCAGACAAAGCTCGCGTTGACAGCGCCGTTGTCGACTTCCAGCTTGACGTGCATGCCGCCCAGCTCGGCCGGATTCAACTGCAGCTCGGCTGATGATTGGCGATGCACTTGCATAAAGGCGAGCTGACTGGCCATGCTCTGCGGCCATGCAGCATCGCCAAAGGTGGGCAGCGTGTGGACTTGCTGCGGCGTGATCGCTGCCCCTGCCGCAGCGCCTGCGTTGGCGCCGCCCACCGCAAAGGTCGGTGCGGCCATACTCGCGTCGCCATTGGCGCGCGACAGCACGCCTTGAAACTGCATACCGTTGCCCTGCGCATTGGCTTGCGTGCCGGCGTTATCCGAATTGCCAGTGTTACCGCCATTGCTGGCGTGGCTGGTGGCATCGGTCACGGCGGCGGGCGTTTGCGCGGTGGCGTTGTGTGCACTCAGATCGCTGCGACGCGGCAGGCCGCGGTCGGTATCTGCGCCTTTTGCAGGCGACGTGCTGCCGAGTTGGCGCACGGCGGCCGGCGTGTTGTCGGCAACGGCGCGCGTGCGGGCCATGGTCTGAGCCAGCGTGCCGCTGTCGGGCAGTGCAGTGGCAGGTGGCGTCGGCGTGTTTGCGGCGTTGGCTTTGGCGTCCTTGGCGGCGGGCAAACCAGCTTGGCCGACCTGTGCCGTCGTGGCCGGGTCTGCGGCGTCCTGCGTCCCGTTGGCAGCCGCAGTTGCGGCGGCCAGTGCCGCGGCGTCAGTTGAGGACGATTTGCCAGCAGCCGGCGTCGTCGCGTCGGCATCGGCGTTGGTATTCGATTGGGCTGCGGGCTGGGCAAGCGGCTGTTGCGCGGCTGCGGCCTGCTGCGCAGCCTGGCGGGCGGCCTCGATCTGCGCCGCCAGTTGTGCAGCCGGATCGACCACGGCCTGCTGCGCAGCGGTATCGAGATCCTTGGCGTTGGCAGGCTGCGCCGGCTTGGCGTTGGCCGTATCGACGGTGCCGCTGGCCGGCGTGGTAACAGCTTGCGCCGGGGTGTTGGCATCGGCCGGTTTCGCATCCTGATCGTTGCGCGCGGCGCCGGTGCGTGCGACATCCTTGCGGGCGATATCGGCACGGCGGCTGGCATCGTCGGCGGCGGATTGTGCATCGGCGCGACGGCGCGCGGCGTCCTGAGCCAGGCGGTCCGACAACAGGTTGCCGAACGTATCGGTGCCCGACGAGGAGGCCTGTGTCTTGTCGGCGGCGGCAGCATTGCCGGCCGACAGCATGGCGCCCAGGTCCTTGGCAGCGGTGTTGGGGGTGGCACTCAAACCCACGTTGACTCCATCTTGCGACTGCGTGTTCGCGTTGGTCTTCAATTGCCGCCCTGTGCCGCACGCATGCGGATCACCTTGGCGGCGTGTTCGTCGTTGTCGCGCTGGGCACGGCGTTCTTCGTCCAGGCGCTGCTCTTCAATATGGCGCTGGCGCAGGATGTCGAACGACTGCTCGCGGCGCTGCTTTTCCAGCCAGTTGGCGCGGCTCATCGCGAGCTGCTGCTCCAGCGCGTTGATGGTGCCCTTCTGCTGGTGCACGGCATTGCCCAGGCGGTCGATAAAGGCCGCGTAGTTGCGCAGGCGCGTGATGTCCATGCCGCCTTCGGCGGTGCTCAGCATCTGCTGGTGATAGTTGTTGCGGTAGTCAGACAACAGCGCCAGCTTTTGCGTGGCGGCCTCGCGCGTGTTCATCAGGCGGCCGACTTCCTGCGTGGCTTTCTCTGTGTCCTTCTGCGCCAGTTCCAGCACGGTTTCGAGGCGGAACGGCTTGTTCATGGCGGTCATCGGTAGACCCTCCAGCTTCCCGTTACATCAACCCATCGGACGCAAACCCGGCGGCTTTAGCCTCCGGCTTGCGCAACGCTTGCGGTTTCACAGTGTCAAGCGGGCGTTTCATGCCAACACTCCCTGCATCTTCTCCAGCGTGTGCTCGCGGCTTTCGTTCTCGAACATGCCCTGCTGCAGGAACGCTTCCATGTCGGGGTAGCGCGCGATGGCCTGGTCGGTCACCGGGTCGCTGCCACGTGCGTAAGCTCCCACGGCAATCAAGTCACGGTTGCGCTGGTAGCGGGCATAGAGCTGCTTGAAGCGGCGGGCCGTATCGAGCTGCTCGCGCGGCACGATGGCCGACATCACGCGGCTGATCGACTGTTCGATATCGATGGCCGGGTAGTGGCCCTGCTCGGCCAGCTTGCGCGAAAGCACGAAGTGACCGTCCAGAATGGCGCGCGCCGCATCGGCAATCGGATCCTGCTGGTCATCGCCTTCGGCCAGCACGGTGTAAAACGCGGTGATGGAGCCGCCGCGCCCATTGGCATCCACCATGCCGTTGCCGGCACGCTCGACCAGCGCGGGCAGCTTGGCAAACGCCGAGGGCGGGTAGCCCTTGGTGGCCGGCGGCTCGCCGATGGCCAGGGCGATCTCGCGCTGCGCCATCGCATAGCGCGTAAGCGAATCGACGATCAGCAGCACGTTGCAGCCGCGGTCGCGGAAGTACTCGGCAATCGTGTGGGCGTAAGCGGCGCCCTGCAGACGCATCAGTGGCGAGGTGTCGGCCGGTGCGGCCACCACGGCCGAGCGTGCCATGCCTTCGTCCCCAAGGATCTCGTCGATGAATTCCTTCACTTCGCGGCCGCGCTCGCCGATCAGCCCCACCACCACCACGTCGGCTTCGGTATAGCGGGCCATCATGCCCAGCAACACGCTCTTGCCCACGCCGGAGCCGGCGAACAGACCCAGACGCTGGCCCTGACCAACGGTCAGCAGACCGTTGATGGCGCGCACGCCCACGTCGAGCACGTGCTCGATCGGCTTGCGCTTGAGCGGGTTCAGCGGTGCCGGGTTCAATGTGCCCCAGGCCAGGTCTTCATGCGCACCCAGCGGCCCCTTGCCGTCGAGCGGCTCGCCGTTGGCGTCCACCACACGGCCCAGCAGGCGCGGCCCCACGGGCAGGTATTTGCTGTGTGAAATCGTTGGGTTGGCGCCGTCTTCGCTCGTCACCGGCAGGCGTTGCGGCTCCAGCGGGAACACGCGCGCACCGGGCACCACGCCCACCAGATCCGTTTGCGGCATCAGGAAGGCGCGCTCTTCGGCAAAGCCAACTACTTCGGCTAGCACGTGCCGACCGTGCGGCAGTTCCACGCGGCAGGCGCTGCCTACCGGCAGCTTCAGGCCAACGGCTTCCATGACCAGGCCGGCCACACGCGTGAGCTTGCCGCACGTCACCACCGGGCGCGCCAGACGCGCACGCTGCGCGGTCTGCTGCAAGTGGGTTTGCCACATGCGCACGTTGGGATTGTTGACGGCGCTCTGCGCTGCCGGCTGCATGGTCTCAAGCGACATGGAGTGCCCCTCCTGCCACGCGTTCGGCTTCCGAGCGCTCGCTGGCAAGCCATGCGGTATCGCGGCCCAGCGCGCGGGTCAGTTCGGCCCAGCGGGTTTGCAGCGTGGCATCGGTTTCACCAAAGCGGGTCTGCACGCGACAGCCACCGCGCTCGATGGCGGCATCGACGATGAGCGTCCAGCCGGCGGCGGCCAGCTCGGTGCCCAGCGTCTGACGGATCAACTCTGCATCATCGGCATGCACGCGCAACATGGCGGGCGCCGGTGCGGTGGGCGCGTCGCCCAGCACTTCGCGAATCAGCGGCAGGATGCGCTCGGGCTGCGCATGCAGCGCGCCGCGCAGAAACTGCTGCGCCAGTTGCAGCGCCAGATCAACCAACTCTTCGGCAACGCTGCCGTTCAGTTGGTCGATCGCATCGCGCACGGATTGCATCAGCGTGGCGATGTGCTTTGAGTCTTCCTCACCCTGGCGGCGGCCTTGTTCAAAGCCATCCTGAAAGCCTTGCGCAAAACCATCGCGGCGGCCTTCGTCGCGGGCGGTGGCAAGCTCCGCGTCCAGCGCGGCCTGCCATTCCTCTTCGGAAATCGGCGGCTCTTCAGGCTCGGGCGGCGGCGGGGGCGGCGCGGCTGCAGCGGCGGCCTGTGCGGCCTGGCGCTCGAAGTCGGTCGGCTCCCACGGCTGGCAGTTGACCAGCGTATCGCGCGGGATGATCGGCGGACGTGGCATCTCAGCGCTCCGTCACAACATGGCAACCAGTGCGGTCAGACATAAGCGTCCTCCGCCTTGCGGCCGATCGTAATCTCGCCTTCGTCGGCCAGGCGGCGCGCAACAACCAGGATTTCCTTTTGCTGCGCTTCGACTTCCGACACCTTGACGGGGCCCAGCACTTCCAGCTCTTCCTTGAGCATCGTGCCGGCACGCTGCGACATGTTGGCGAACACCTTGTCGCGGAACTCCTGCTTGGCGCCCTTGAGGGCCACCACCAGAACGTCCTGGCTGATCTCGCGCAGCAGCGTCTGCAGCGCACGGCCGTCCAGATCGATCAGGTTGTCGAACACGAACATCTTCTCGACGATGGCATCGGCCAGTTCCGGATCGCGTGAGCGCACGCCTTCGATGACGGAGCTTTCCACGGCGCTCGGCACCAGGTTGAGGATTTCCGCTGCCGTGAGCACGCCACCCATCGCGTTCTTCTTGCGATGGTCGTTGCCTTGCAGCAGCTTGGTCAGCACGTCGTTCAGCTCACGCAGGGCGCTGGGCTGAATGCCGTCGAGTGTGGCGATACGCAGGATGGTGTCGTTGCGTAGGCGCTCGGTGAAATAGGTCAGGATTTCCGAAGCCTGATCGCGGTCCAGGTGGACCAGGATCGTGGCGATGATCTGCGGGTGTTCGTTGCGGATCAGCTCCGCCACCGACGATGCGTCCATCCACTTCAGGCCTTCGATGCCGCTGGTGTCGCCGCCCGAAAGGATGCGGTCGATGATGTTGGCGGCGCGGTCGTCGCCCAGTGCCTTGCGGAAGACGGTGCGGATGTACTCGTTGGAATCCACGTCCAGCGGCAGGTCTTCGGCTTCGATGAAGAACGCGTCAAAGGCGTCGAGCACACGCTCGCGCGACACGTTCTTCAGCGCGGCCATGGTGGCGCCGAGCTTCTGCACTTCACGCGGGCCCAGGTGCTTGAGCACTTCGGCGGCTTCGCTTTCGCCCAGCGACATCATGAGGATGGCGCTGCGTTGGAGTCCTTCGGCGCTCATTCGTTACTCACCCATTGTTTGATGACGGCCGCGACTGCGCGCGGGTTGCTCTGTGCCACGCGGCGCATGGTCTCGAGCTTCTTCTCGAAGTCGTTGTTCTTGAGTTGCGGCAACGCGTCCGGCAGATCTTCGGAATCAGCGCCGGCAGCCCCCGGGCCTTCCAGCTCCGGCCCGGCCGAAGCGGCGGCACCGGTGATGATCGGGGCGTTCGGGTCTTCGCCTTCGCGGCCGACGAAGGTGGGCGTTGCTGCCTCGGCCTTCTTGCCCATCGAGCGGATCGCCGGACGGATCACCGCGAACACCAGGATCAGGAAGCCGATTGCCAGCGCCAGATACTTGGCCGCCTGGATGGCGTACTGGATCATCTCCGGCTGCTTCCACAGCGGCAGGTCGTCCTTGGCCATCGGCAGCGTGCCCGAGAACTGGCTGTTGACCACGTTCACGGAGTCGCCGCGCTTGGCGTCAAAGCCCACGGCATCCTTGACCAGCGCGTTGAGGTTGGCCATCTCGGCTTCCGACAACGGCTTCCAGGTCTTGCCGTCGCCACGGTAGTTGACCACCACGGCCACCGACAGGCGGCGCACGGTGCCCACTGCGGCGCGGGTGCGGCGCACGGTCTTGTCGACTTCGTAATTGGTCGTGGTGTCGCGGGTGCTCGACGAGTTGCCGCTGGTTGTGCTGCCGCTCGTGTTGGCGGCCGCCGCTTGTTGCGGTTGGCCATTCGGGCCGGTTGCCGCCGGTTGCGACGCCGAGGCCGGCGCCGGTGCGGTCGGCAACATGCGCGGCGCGGTCGGCGGTTGGTTGGACAGCGCGCCGGGCACGCCGCCCTGTGCGTCGGCCTTGTTCTGCGTGGCTTCAGCGGTGTGCGTGCTGCGCACGGCTGCGTTGGCCGGGTCCTGGTTCGGACGATACGTCTCGGCCATCTGCTCGGTGTTGTCCAGATCGACGTCGGCCGTCACCTGCGCACGCACGTTGTCCTCACCCACCACGGGGCCGAGGATGGCTTCGATGCGCTTGATATAACCCTGCTCGACGTCGCGCACATAGCTCAACTGCGTCGGGTCAAGGCCCGAGGCAGTGTCCTGGAACGACGACGACAGCAGGCGACCCGACTGGTCGACCACCGTCACGTTGGCCAAGGGCAGGTTCGGCACGCTGCTCGACACCAGGTGGCCAATGGCCTGCACCTGCGAGCGGTCGAGCATGCGGCCCGGATACAGCTTGAGCAGCACCGACGCACTGGGCTTGGCCTGCTCGCGCACGAACACCGACGGCTTGGTCATTGCCAGATGCACGCGGGCGGACTGCACCTCCTGCATGGCCTGGATGGTGCGGGCCAGCTCGCCTTCCAGGGCGCGCTGGTAATTGACTTGCTCGGCAAACTGGCTGGTGCCGAATTTCTGGTTTTCCATCAGCTCGAAACCGGCCTGGCCGCCCTTGGGCAGACCTTGCGAAGCGAGCTTCAGACGGGCTTCATGCACGCTCGTCTCGGGCACCATGATGGCAGTGCCGCCTTCGGCAAAGCGGTACGGCACATTCATTTGCTGCAGCGCAGCGATGATCGCCCCGCCGTCGCTGTCGGACACATTGCTGTACAGGACGCGGTAGTCCGGAGCGCGGCTCCACAGCATCGCGGCGGCAATGACAGCCACCAGCGCGGCACCGCCGATCATCAGCAGCAGTCGCGGCGACAGACGGCCGAGCGGGCCCAGGGCGCCCAGCGCACCTGCACCTCCCGCTTTCTGACGCGTCATCGCGCCCTGGCCCACCGCCGGCATATCGACCGTACCGAGCGTGTCGGCGACAGCAACCGAATCGGCTGTCGTTGGCATCCCAAATCTCCTGACTGACTACGTTGCTTGAGCGCTCACCCAATGTCTGGGCATGGCTCCGTGGTTGCCATTATCGGCAGCGGGTGCGCAAGCAAATTGCCAAGAAGAGGGCCTTTTCCCGTTCTTTTGGGCGCTTGGGAACGGCGGCCTGGCGGCTACCTTTGCATCACCGTGGCGCCATAGCGACCAACCGGCCGGGGTGGAAAGCCCCCAAGAAAGCCGGCCCAGGCAGCTAAGCAACCGCGCCGCAAGCAAGACAGAGAAAAGAGGAGCTTTCTTCACATGGATATTACGAACGCCAATTCAGTGGTCTCGCTGATGAACAGCGTGCTGGCACCGTCCAGCACGGTGGGTGGCATTGGCGGGGGCGTCGGTTCGGCCACGGGCGACGGCGCCAAGGTCAGCGTCGACTTCGGGGCGGTGCTCAAGTCGTCGCTGGACCGGGTTGACGCGTCGCAGCAGAAGGCTGAATCCGTTTCGCGCAGCTTCGAAATGGGCAACAACGACGTGGATCTGCACGACGTGATGCTCTCGCTGCAGAAGGCCAACATCGACATGCAGACCGCGGTGCAGGTGCGCAACAAGTTCGTCTCGGCGTACCAGAGCATCATGAGTATGTCGATCTGAAGTCACTTTTCTACGCTTCTTTTTCTTCGCGCCGCATGTCCAAACACGCCAAACACCGCGCCAAGCCCGCCCGGGGCAGTCTTGCGCTGGTCGTCATCGCCCGCGACGAGGCCGCCTGCATCGAGCGCTGCTTGATGAGCGCCAAGCCGCACGTCGACCGCATGATCGTGCTGGACACCGGCTCGACCGACGACACCGTGGCGATTGCCAAGGCGTGCGGCGCGCAGGTGCACCATTTCACGTGGGTGGATGACTTTTCCGCCGCCCGCAATGCCGCGCTGGCCGCCGCCAATGCGGATTGGAACCTCGTGCTGGACGCCGACGAATGGATTGAAAGCGGCACGGACGAGCTGCGCGACGCCTGCACCTTCGGCCGGTTGCTGGGCGTGGTGTGCATCCGCAGCGGGTTTGAAGTCTCAGGCAAGGTGGAGCAATCCAACAGCTGGATTGCGCGCCTGCTGCCGCGCGGCGTGCGCTACAAGGGCCGCATCCACGAGCAACCCGATGCCGATCTACAACGGGTCCGCCTGCCGCTGGTGATCGGCCACGACGGCTACTTGGACGTGAAGCTCGACAAGAAGCGCGGGCGCAACCACACCCTGCTGCAGCTGGAGCTGGCCGCGCGCCCGGACGATCCGTACGTGCTTTACCAACTCGGCAAGGATTTCCAGATCAACCAGGGCGACGCCGCCCAGGCCGCCGAGTATTACCGGCGCGCCGTGGCGACGGCGCCCAAGCAGTCGCCCTATCGGCATGACCTGTGTATCTGCCTGCTGGCGTGCCTGAGCCAGACCGGGCAGCTGGACGAGGCCATCACCCTTGCCGGTGAGTGGATGGACGAATGGTCTGGCTCGCCGGACTACTTCTACCTGCTCGGCCACCTGATGTTTGAAGCCGCCGCAAAACACCCGGCCCAGGCCGAAAAGCAGTGGCTGCCGATGGCGGAAAACGCGTTCCTGAAGTGCCTGGAGATTGGCGAGCAGCCCAAGCTGGACGCTGCCGTGTTCGGGCGCGGCAGCTTTGCCGCGGCAAAGTACCTGGCGCTGACCTACCGCGCCCTGGCCGACACACTGGCCATCAAGTCGAACCAATATTCCGACCTCGCGCGGCAGATGCAGGAACGCAGCGCAGTCGCCGCCGCATGAGCAAGCAATCATGAAGACAGTCATCCTGGCCGGGGGCCTCGGCACGCGCATCAGCGAGGAATCGCACCTGCGGCCCAAGCCGATGATCGAGATTGGTGGCCGCCCGATCCTGTGGCACATCATGAAGATCTATGCCGCGCACGGTATCAACGATTTCATCATCTGCCTCGGTTACAAGGGCTACGTGATCAAGGAGTACTTCGCCAACTACTTCCTGCACATGTCGGACGTGACGTTCGATATGTCGAAGAACGAAGTGACCGTGCATGAACGCCACGCCGAGCCCTGGCGCGTCACGCTGGTCGACACGGGCGAACAATCGCAGACCGGCGGGCGCCTGAAGCGCGTGGCCGCTTATCTGGACCCGAACGAGCCGTTCTGCTTCACCTACGGCGACGGCGTGTCCGACATCGACATCACCAGCAAGATCGCCTTCCACCGCGAGCACGGCAAGATGGCCACCGTGACGGCCGTGCAGCCGCCGGGCCGCTACGGCATGCTCCAGCGCGACGGCGCACGCGTGACCGGCTTTACTGAAAAGCCCCCCGGCGACGGCGGCAGCTGGATCAACGGCGGCTTCTTCGTGCTCGATCCGGCGGTCATCGAATACATCGCAAGCGAAGACACTCCGTGGGAAGGCGCGCCAATGGCACGCCTGGCCGAGATGGGCGAACTGAACACGTTCGAGCACCACGGCTTCTGGCAGCCGATGGACACGCTGCGCGACAAGAACAGCCTGGAAGCCCTTTGGCAAGCGGGGAGTGCACCGTGGAAAAAGTGGTGACACTCGACCCGCGCGCGTGGGCTGGCAAGCGCGTCTTTCTGACCGGGCATACCGGTTTCAAGGGCAGTTGGCTGGCGCTGTGGCTGCGCCAGCTTGGCGCCGAGGTGTACGGCTACAGCCTGGCACCGCAAACAACGCCGAACCTGTTCACGGCTGCTGACGTGGAACCTGCATTGGCCGGTCACACGTTGGCGGATATCCGCGATGCGGACGCCCTGCGTACCGCGATGACGGCAGCGCGGCCCGATGTGGTGTTCCATCTCGCGGCGCAACCGCTGGTGCGTGCGTCGTACAACGACCCGGTTGGCACCTACGCCACCAATGTGATGGGCACCGTGAACGTGCTGGAAGCCGCGCGCGGCTGCACGAACCTGTCCGCCATCGTGGTGGCTACGACCGACAAGTGCTACGACAACCGCGAGTGGGCCTGGGGCTATCGCGAGACCGATGCGCTCGGCGGCCATGACCCGTACAGCGCATCCAAGGCCTGCGCCGAACTGGTGGCCGCAAGCTACCGGCGCGCCTTCTTCGCCAACGGCCCGCTGCTGGCCACGGGCCGCGCAGGCAATGTGATCGGCGGCGGCGACTGGTCCGAAGACCGGCTGATCCCCGATGCCGAGCGCGCGATGCGTGCCGGTGCGCCGCTGATCATCCGTTCACCGCACGCCACGCGGCCGTGGCAACACGTTCTGGATTGCCTGCATGGGTACCTGGTGCTCGCGCAACAGCTGCTGGCCGGTGACGCAGCCTGCGCGACCGCCTGGAACTTCGGCCCGGACAGCGCCGCCACGCGCACGGTCGAACAGGTCTTGCAAGGCTTGCAACACCATTGGCCCGCGCTGATCTGGCACCTGGACGCCAATGCCGCCACCGGCAAGCACGAAGCCGGCATGTTGCATCTGGACGCCAGCCGGGCACGCCAGCAGCTAGGCTGGCAGACAGCGTGGCCGTTCGAGACCGCGCTGGAACAGACCGCCACGTGGTATCGGCATCTGCATGAAAAGACCGCGGGCGCACGCGCGCTCTGTGACCAGCAGATCGACCGCTTCACCGCCGTCGCGTCTGCTGCCACATCCAGGAGCGCCGCATGAGCCGTTTCACCATCCAACCGACACCGCTGGCCGGCGTGGTTGAAATCGGCCGCAAGGTGATGGGTGACCATCGCGGTTACTTCACGCGTTTCTTCTGTGCGGATGAACTGGCCGCCGCCGGCTTCGACAGCCCGGTCGCGCAAATCAATCACTCCTATTCGGCCAAGCGCGGCACCGTGCGCGGGCTGCACTTTCAATACCCGCCGCATGCCGAGATCAAACTCGTGAGCTGCGTGCGTGGCCGTGTGTTCGATGTGGCCGTTGACTTGCGTGCGGGTTCGCCGACGTTCCTGCAATGGCATGCGGTGGAGTTGTCTGCCGAACGCCACAACAGCCTGCTGGTGCCGCGCGGGTTTGCCCACGGCTTCCAGGCGCTGGAAGACGATTGCGAGCTGCTGTATCTGACCTCGACGCCGTACGCGCAAGCCGCTGAAGACGGGATCAACCCGACCGACAGCCGCCTGGGCATCGCCTGGCCGCTGCCCATTACCGAATGCTCCGACCGGGACCGCAACCATCCGCCGCTGACCGACGCGTTTGCGGGCATCACGCTGCGGGCCCTGAATCCTGAACTGCAGGAACAGCCATGACCCAAAAGATTCTGTACTCCAAGCCGTCGATCACCGAGCTGGAAGTCGAATACGCCACCGACGCCGCACGCAACGGCTGGGGCGACCAGTGCTACGCCTATATCAACCGCTTCGAAAAACAGTTTGCCGAGTTTGTCGGCACGCAGTACGCAATTGCCACGTCCAGCTGCACCGGTGCCATGCACATGGGCCTGGCAGCGCTCGGCATCGGAGCCGGGGACGAGGTGATCCTGGCCGATACCAACTGGATCGCTACGGCATCGCCCATCACTTACGTGGGCGCCACGCCGGTGTTTGTCGACATCCTGCCGGACACGTGGTGCCTTGACCCGGCACTCGTGGAGGCGGCCATCACGCCGCGCACAAAAGCGATCATCGCCACGCACCTCTACGGCAACCTGTGCGAGATGGACCGCCTGCTGGACATCGGCAGGCGCCACGGCATTCCTGTCATCGAAGACGCAGCCGAAGCCATTGGCTCGCGCTGGCACGGTCACGCAACGGGGTCGCAAGGCATTTTCGGCACGTTCTCGTTCCATGGCACCAAGACCATGACGACGGGCGAAGGCGGCATGTTTGTCACGAACGACCGCGCGCTGTACGACCGGGTGATGACGCTGAACAATCATGGCCGTGTGCCGGGTGGCAAACAGTTCTGGTCTGACTTCATTGGCTTCAAGTACCGCATTTCCAACGTGCAGGCCGCCATCGGCTGCGCGCAGCTTGAGCGCATCGATGCACTGGTTGCACGTAAGCGCGAGATCTTCGCCGAGTATCAGGCGCACCTGGGCAGCGTTGCCGGCCTTGCACTGAACCCCGAGGCGCCCGGCACGCTAAACAGCTACTGGATGCCCACCGTCGTGTTTGACGAAGCGCTGGGCATCACGCGCGACGGGCTGCTGGCTGCGTTCTCGCGCCGCGGCATCGACGCACGCGTGTTCTTCTATCCGCTGAGCGAAACCGAGCTGTTCGGCACGTCCGCCGCCACGGCGCGCCACAACGCGCCCAACAGCTACGCGATTGCCGAGCGCGCCATCAACTTGCCGTCGTATCACGACATGTCGAGCGAGAACATCGAGACGGTGTGCGGCGTCGTGCTCGATCTCGTGCGCGAACATCAGGAGACGCTGACATGCCTGGCATCCTGAGCCCCGATCAGATCGAAACCTTCCAGCGCGACGGCCTGCTGATCCTGCGCGACTTTTACGCGCCGTCGCAGGTGGAGCCGATTCAGCGAGCGATCTACGACATCATCGGGCTGGTGATCGACAAATACCGTCTCGACATCGAGCGCGCGCCGTTTGTGCCCGAACGATTCGACGACGGCTATCAGGCGGTCATCAAAGCCAATCGAAAATACGGCGCCGAGGTGTACGACGCCGTGAAACAGATCCCCGCGTTTGTCCGCCTGCTGGGCGACGAGCGCCATGAGCAGCTCGTTCGGAGCGTGCGCCCCGGCGCGCTGCCGGGCATTGCGCACGCTGGCTCCGGCATCCGCATCGATAACCCGCGTGAAGAGAAATTTCGCGCCAACTGGCATCAAGAATATCCGGCCCAGTTGCGCAGCCTTGATGGCGTGGTGTTCTGGAGCCCGCTAGTGGAGATCACGCCCGAGATCGGGCCGGTGGAGTTCTGCCCCGGCTCGCACGTAGAAGGCCCGCTGCCCGTCTTCAGCGCCGATCCGGACAACGCCGGCAAGCAAGGCGCCTATGCATTGCTGATCAAGAATGAGGCGAGCTATCTCGCGCGCTATCCGCACGTGCAACCGCTGACCAAGCCGGGCGATCTGGTGATGGTCGACTTTCTGGTGCTGCACGCATCGGGCCACAACACGAGCCTGCGCTCACGGTGGTCGATGCAGTTTCGCTACTTCAATTTCTGCGAGCCGACCGGGCGCTCGCACGGTTGGAAGGGTTCGTACGCCAACGGCGTCGATTTCCGTACCGTCCACCCCGAACTCTCCGTGGAAGCCTGACCATGACCCAAGGTGCACTGCCCTGCAATGTCTGCCAGCAACCGCTGCCAGAACCGATTTACCGCGCAGCGCCGCAGAGCTCGCTGTCGTCCCTGCGCCGCGCCATGGACGGCACGCTCGAGGTCTTCTGCTGCGCCGCGTGCGGCCACATCCAGACCGTCGAGCTGTGTGACAACGGCAGCTTTTACGACACCGAGTACGACATCCTCGTCAACAGCGAGGAGGAAGACCAGATTTACGCCGTCGAGAACGGCCAGAAGATCTTCCGCGCCGACCACCAGGTCGCCACGTTCCAGCGCAAGCTCGCCTTACCGGAAGGTGCGCGCGTCGTCGACTTCGGTTGTGCGAAGAGCGCGACCATGCGCCTGCTGAAGCAGCAGCGTCCGGACGTGAACGTCCACTTGTTCGACATCAGCGACCGCTACGTGGGCTTCTGGGAGAAATTCCTGAGCCCGGAAGAATGGGCCACGTACACGATTCCGCCGGCATGGCAGCGTTCGTTCGATGTCGTCACCTCGTTCTTCTCGCTGGAGCACATCCCAGACCTGAAGACGGCGCTGCGCAACATCCACGGCCTGCTGCGCGACGGCGGCCGCCTGTACGCCATCGTGCCGAACACATTCACCAATTCGGTGGATTTTCTGGTGGCGGATCACGTCAACCACTTCACGCATACGTCGCTGCAGACACTGCTGGCCAACCACGGGTTTGACTTGCTCGATGCCGATGCGCAGAGCCACCGTGGCGCATTCGCCGTGACCGCCGTGCGCCGTCCTGGCGACAGCAAAGTCGCGCCGGTGGTCGACGCACAAGAATTGGCCGACACACAAAGCGCAGCCAACAAGCTGGCCAACTTCTGGCAGCAAGCGTCCAGCCATCTGACCGACTTTGAAACGCAGCACGGCAGCGCACCTGCCGTGATCTATGGCGCCGGTTTCTATGGCGCCTACACCGCAAGCAACCTGCAACAGCCGCATGCCCTGCGCGCGTTTGTTGATCAGAACCCGTACCTGCAAGGGTCTTCCCTGGCGGGCAAGCCGGTTGTGGCGCTGGACAGCATTCCCGATGAGGTTGAGGTGGTGTACCTGGCCGTCAACCCCGTCATTGCGGACGAAGTGCGGCACACCGTTGAAGCGGCGTATCCGAATCGCTTCCGCTATTTCCGCTTCCAGCCATGATCGCGCGCGGCTCACTCGTCCTTCGAGAATGGCGCGAGAGCGACATCGCGCAACTGCTGCCGTTGCGCAACGACGTGCCGACGCAGCTGCAGCTCATGACGCGCCCGCGACCCAACTCGGCCGCGAGCGTGCGCGACTGGCTGATCGCGAAATCCAAGCAGAGCGACCTGGTGCTCTTTGTCATTGCCAGCCAGGCAGATGACAGCGTGCTGGGCTACCTGCAGTTGAACCACATCGATGCGGTGAACAGGCACGCTTCGCTCGGCATCTGCCTGTCGTCGTCTGCGCAAGGCAAGGGCCACGGGCGCGCCGCATGCGAAGCCGCCTTTGCTTACGCCAGCGAAACGCTGTGTCTGCGCAAGATCACGCTGGAAGTGCTGGCCGAAAACACACGCGCCATCGCGCTATACGAGAAGCTCGACTTCCGGACCATCGGCACGTTGGCTGGCCACTACCTGCAAGACAACCGCTGGCACGACGTTGTCCTCATGGAACGGATGCTGGCGTCATGAAGGTCGTGATCACACAACCGATGCTGTTCCCGTGGGTCGGCCTGCTTGAGCAGATCATGCTGGCCGACGTGCTCGTCAACTACGCCGACGTGCAGTTCTCCAAGGGCAGCTTCACCAACCGCGTGCAGATCAAGGAGCCGGCCGGCACGCGCTGGATGACGGTGCCGCTGGAGAAGTTCCACCTCGGCGCGCGCATCGACGAGGTCAAACCCGCCACCAACGTTGACTGGCGCGCGCAGCATCTGCGCATGCTGGAGCAGGCCTACGACGCCGCACCGCACGCAAGCGACATGCTGGCGCTGGTGCGCTCCGTGTACGAAGCCGACTACCCGAACATGGGCGAGCTGGCGCTGGCGTCCATGCGCGCGGTGTGCCGCTACCTGGGCATCGAGCTGGACAGCAAGTTTGTCGACTCGCCTGAACTGGACATTCCCGGCCGCAATACCGATCGCGTGCTCGCGATCGTGCAGAAGCTGCAAGGCGATACCTACATCACCGGGCACGGCGCCAAGAACTACCTAGCCCATGCCGAGTTCGAGCAGCACGGCATCGCCGTCGAATACATGAACTACGCCATGCGGCCGTATCCGCAACTGCATGGCGCGTTCACCCCGTTTGTCAGCAGCCTGGACCTGATTGCCAACCATGGCCCGGCCGGCAAACAGTACATGTGCCCTCAGACCCTCAACTGGCGCGAGTTCATCCATGAGTGAGATCGAAGCAATCCAACCCGAAGCGCTGCAGGACGTCGCGCCCGTGAAGCACGGCGAGGTCATCCAGCAGGTCGCGTTGAGCGTCTGCATCCCGACCTACAACCGCGCCCGCTATCTCGACAACCTGCTTGCAGAACTCGTCTCGCAGATTGGCGAACTGAAGTTCAGCTACGAACTGCTAATCGGCGACAACTGCTCGACAGACGCCACCGAAGAGGTCGTTGGCCGCTATCAGGACAAGCTGAACATCCGGTATTTCCGCCGCCCGTCCAACCTGGGCTCGGCAGAAAACCTGAACCAGCTCTATCGCAGCGCGCAGGGCAAGTACGTGCTCTACCACGCCGATGATGACCTGCCGATCCTAGCCGAGATCAACAACAACATCGACATCTTCGAGCGGAACCCGGGCGTGGATGTCATCTTTGCGCCGTGGTTCATTCACGACTTGCCGACGCGGCAGGATGTCACCGCGTTCTATCGCCAGGACGACAACTACCTGATCGAGCAGCACGACTACGCCAAACTGCTGGCGCTGGTCTTGTCGCACCACCTGTTTCCGGAGATCTACCTGGCACGCCGCGAGGTGATGGACCGCATCTACTTCAGCGCGCCGGAACACGCGTTCTACGCCTTCGTACACGCGGCAGAAATGCTCGGCTCCAGCGCGGTGTACTTCAGCAAGACGCCGTTCTATCGGTCGGTCTCACGCTACTTTGCCGACGAGACCCGCGCCCAGGCCGGCAACGAAGAAGTGAAGCATGCGTGGGACCGGTATCGTGGCGGTCTGGAATATCTGTTCGGCAAGTTTTCGCACACGCTGCCGGCAGCCGAGCGCCCGGAGTGGCTAAACGCCATCAACCAGTTCGTGCTGGCGCGCATGAAGGTCGCGCTGCGCCTGCGCACGCATGAAGGCGGCAACTGGATCGACAACTATTACATCGCCAACCGCGTCCGCGCGCTGGGTGAAGTGTCCGATCTGCCCGCGCCGTATGACCTGTACCGCGTCAATGCGGCGTTCGAATACCTGACCAAGCTCGACCCGTTCAAGCCCGAGCCGCCCAAGTACGCCACCCTGCGCCGCGCCCCGCTGCAGGTCTTCCACCACGCGCACGGCTTTGCAGAAACCGAGTTTCTGGTGCTCGACGACGATGCTGCCATTCCGCATCACACCATCGTCGTGACGCCAATCCCGATGGACATTGCGGTGCCGGCCGGCCGTGAAGTCCGCTTCGTGTCGGAACTCGAAACGCTCGCCAAATTCCCCTGAGTCACGTCACGCCAACATGGACCTCTCCAACGCCAATTCCGTGGTCTCGCTGATGAACAGCGTGCTGGCACCGGCAAGCGCCGTCGGCGGCAGCACCACCAGCGGCGATGCCGGCAAACCCAGCGTCGACTTCGGCTCCGTGCTCAAGTCGTCGCTGGACCGTGTCGACGCTTCACAGCAAAAGGCCGAAGCCATTTCGCGCAGCTTTGAGATGGGCAACAACGACGTCGACCTGCACGACGTGATGCTCTCGCTGCAAAAAGCCAACATCGACATGCAGACTGCCGTGCAGGTGCGCAACAAGCTGGTCTCGGCTTATCAAAGCATCATGAGCATGTCGATCTGAGATCACGCCCCTCCGCCCCTCCGCCCGTCTCCACGTTCCGGAAGAGGGTTTCTGGTTTTCCTTGCTATTTATATTGTGCGCAATATAATTGCGCCATCGATTTCAGGATCGATCTCCCGGCCGACGTGTCGCCGACCGGGCTTCCCATATAAGAGGACCCGACCATGAAGACGCTCTACCAGACCCAAGTCACCGCTGAAGGCGGCCGTGCTGGCCATGTTCGCAGCGCCGACGGCACGCTGGATCTGCCCCTCTCGCTGCCGCGCGAACTCGGCGGCGCAGGCGGTGCCGCCACGAACCCGGAGCAACTGTTTGCCGCCGGTTATGCCGCCTGCTTTGAAAACGCTGTGCTGCATGTTGCACGTGGCAAGCAGATCAAGCTGGCGTCGACATCGGTCACGGCCACGGTGGGCATTGGCCCGCGCGAAGATGGCGGGTTTGCGTTGACAGTGTCGCTGGCTGCCACCCTGGGCGGCGTGGATCCGGCGACGGCGGAGGCGCTTGTGGCTGCCGCGCATGGTGTATGCCCCTATTCGCATGCCGTCCGTGGCAATATTGACGTCCAATTGAACACGGTCACGCGCTGAGCCTCGCTTAGTCCTTTTCGGGCCGATGCGGCACTCGCCGCTCGGGCGCCAGACCGTCCCCCCGGGAGTTTTCCGTGAACGACGTGCTGGCGCTCGATCAGCAGCTTTGCTTTCCTTTGTATGCCGCCGGCCATCTGCTGACGCGCCTCTACCGCCCGCTGCTGGATGAGCTGGGCCTGACCTATCCGCAATATCTCGTGATGCTGGCGTGCTGGCAGCAGGCACCGTGCGCCGTGGGTGACCTCGGGCGCACGCTGTACCTCGATACGGGCACGCTGACGCCGCTGCTCAAGCGCCTGGAAGAACAGGGCCTCGTCACCCGCACGCGCGATCCCGATGATCAGCGCCGCGTCGTTATTGAGTTGACCGATGCCGGCCGCACGCTACGCGAACGCGCCGCCAAGGTGCCCGAAGCGCTTGCGTGCAAGATTCCGCTCGAACGCGATGAAATTGGCGCCACGCGCAACGTGCTGCGCAAGCTGCTCGACGCCCTTGCCACGGCGGATGACCGCGAATGAGCGCCCCGTCCGCTTCCGTCGATCTGGCGTTGGTTGTCATCGCCCGCAATGAAGCCGCCAGCATTGCGCGCTGCCTGCTCAGCGCGAAGCCGTTTGTCGATCGCATGGTGGTGCTGGATACGGGCTCCACGGATGACACTGTGGCCATTGCTCAGTCGTGCGGCGCGCTCGTCAGCCACATGGCCTGGACAGACGATTTCTCAGCCGCGCGCAACACCGCACTGCAGGCAGCCAACGCCGACTGGAACCTCATCCTCGACGCTGACGAATGGCTGGAAAGCGGTGGTGAACATCTGCGCACGCTCAGCGGTGCGGAGCCCACTGTCGGCGTGGTGTGCGTCAAGAACGATACCGACGCGGCCGAAGCCGCCAGCCAGCTGATTGCGTGGATCCCGCGTGTGCTGCCCCGTGGCGTGCACTACACGGGGCGCATTCACGAGCAGCCCGTGTCGTCATTGCCTGCGGCGCGCGTGCCAATCGTGGTGCGCCACGACGGCTATACCGCGACCAAGATGCAGAAGAAAGGCGAGCGCAATATGCAGCTGCTGCTCGATGAACTCGCGCATCGGCCGGACGATCCGTATGTGCTGTATCAGCTCGGCAAGGAAACCGAGCTGCATCACGAAGACTACGCAAAGGCCGTGAATTACTACGCGCGCGCCTTCAGTCTGGCGCCGCCTGATGCGCCGTACCGCCGCAACCTGACGCTGCGCTATGTGTACAGCCTGGGCAAGGCCGATCGCGTTGAAGAAGCGCTCGCGCAAGGCGATGTCGCCATCCAGACGTGGCCAGATTTTCCGGACCTTTGCTTTGCGTTGGGATTGGTCTTGCTGGATGCGGCGGCCAAACACCCTGATGAGGCGGGCGCCCGGTGGCTACCGCTGGCAGAACAGGTCTTCACCCGCTGCCTTGAGATCGGCGATCAGCCGGAGATGGACGGCAGCGTCGTCGGGCGGGGCAGCTTCCTCGCTGCCCAGCAACTGGCGATCGTGTACCAGATGCAGAGTCACGCGCTCGCACGCAAGTCCGAGCACTATCTGACGCTGTCAAAACAACTGCAGGACGCTTCGTCTCAATAACGCGCCATGCTGCCGTAAGCGTTGCTTGCGGTGGTGGCACGGCGCGCCGTGTCGATGCGCTTTTGCAGGCGGTCCAGGCGCGGATACACCATGGCACGCACGCGGGCGTCATCTTCCAGAATGCGTACGAGCAGCGTGCGCTTGCGCTCCACGTCTGCGCGCGAGAGTTGCGGATGCGGCTCGGAACGGCGCAGCGCATCCACATAGGCGGCGCTCTCGCGTTCAAGCGTACTGACGACTTCCCAGTTACCCACTTCGGCCGCGCTGACCATTTCGGCGGTCAGACGTGCGATGGCTTCGTAGCAGGTGAACAGACTTTCGCTGTCCTTGATCGGGATGTTGCGGTGCATATTGGCTCCAGTTGGGCCGAATTCAGTCAAAGGTCGCTTTACTAAAACGACCGGCAATCAGCTCACAACGCTCAGGTGGCTGTTCGCCACGGCGGCGCCAGGCTGGCCCATCTGGCCAATGGCGAGCCACGCATCCTGCAGCGGGACCAGCAAGCCATCCACTTCTGCAAGGATCGTCAGATCGTTGTTGCCGTTGGCCACCAGCAGGCGGCGCAGCATGTAGTCGTACAGCGTGTTCAGTTGCACGGCGATGTCGCCGCCGCGCTGGTGATCAAGGCTGGCCTGCAGGCCCTGGCCGATGATCGAGATGGCCTTGTCAAACGCCCTCACCTTGGCCAGCACGTCGCCACGCTGGATGGCGGCGCCAGCCAGGTTGATGGCGGCGCGCGCGCCTTCAAACAGCATGGCGATCAGGCGGTGCGGATTGGCGTCTACCACGGACGTCTCGATGCCGACTTGCGCATAGGCACCGATGGCACGGCGTGCAGCGTACATGGAAAAGGTCCTCGCTGTAGTCTGTTTTGTTTTGGGTTGTGCTCTAAACCTGAACCTGGCTTAGTTGCTGCTCGAAGTCTGCTTTGTAATGGCCGCGAGCTGCGTCGTCAGGTAATTGCTTGTGTTCGTCATGCTCGCCACCGCTGCCGACAACGCGTTGAACTGCGTGTAGTACAGCGCCTGCTTGTTATCCAGTCGCGTCTGCATGGCGGTGATCTGGCTGGCAAGCGAGGTGAGCGAACTGTTGATCGAGTCCGTCTCGTTCTGCACCATGCCGCTGGACGACAGCAGGTTGGTCATCACCGTGTTGAGCTGGGCAGCGTAACCGCGCTGCACCGTGACCGTGCCACGGGCGCCCAGCGGGCCGCCGGCCACCTGCACCGTCAAGCCGTCGGTTGCCGAACCGCTGATGCCATACAGGTTCTGCCCCGAACCGGTGGCAGCAACGCCGTTGATCGTGCCCTGCACATCCAGACCGTTGGCGGCCGTCGGGCTCGCGCCGAAGAGCGACGAAGCACCCGCCCCTGATACAGACACTGCCGACACCGAGCCGAACTGGCTATCGGTAACGCTCAGCACGCCGCTGGCATCAGCCGACACCGACGCGTTAACCTTGGCGCCTTGCAGCGTGGTCGATGCGTTGATCTGGCTCTGGATCTGCGCAGCCAGCGTCGCCGCGGTGTAGCTGCCGGCCGCCAACGTCACGTTGACGGACATGCCGCTGATGTTGAACGCGAGCGTGTCGTTCACACCCGCCGTGATGGTCGTATTGGCGGCGGCCGAACCCGTAAGCGTGCCCTGCGTGGCCAACTGCGTCACGTTGACGGCGTAGCTGCCGGACTGCGTGGAATCCGAGAACGTCGGCACGCTGACCAGCGAATCGGTGGCCGTGCCGGTACCGGCAAACAAACCGGCCACCTGGCTGGGCGACTTTGCAACCGCAGCCGACAGTTTGGTGTTGTCAACCGACAGCGTGCCGTCGGAATTCATCGTCACGCCCACACTGCCCAGCGACTGGTAATTGCCGTTGCCGACCGCCTGGCCGAGCACGTCGGTAATCTGGTTGATGAGCGTCTTGGTGCTCACATCGCCCGCCAGCGGGCCGTTGTTGGCACTGTTGGCGGTGTCGATGTTGGTGAGCGAATTCAGTTGCGCGCGCAGCGCGTTGTAGCCGCTGACGAAGTTGTTGACGGCGGTGGTGGTGGCCGTTGGGTCGTTGGCGACCGTCACGTTCGTGCTGCCCGTCTTGGACAGCGTGAACGATGTGCCGTCCACCACGTTCGACAACGTGTTGGTCGGGCTCTGCACAGCAATGCCGTTGATGGTGGCCAGGGCGTTCTGGCCCGTGGTCACTTCGGTCATGTTCTGCGTGCCGGCGGGGTCTTGCGAGAGCAGCGATTGCAGCGTCGAGTCGCCCGACACCGAAATCTTCATCTCAGAGCTGGAGCCGCCCGCGGTCGACGTCAGCACCAGGCGGTACGGGCTGCCGCTGCCGTCGTTCACGATGCTGGCCGACACACCCACGTTGGCCGAGTTGATCGCATCACGGATACCCGCGAGCGTGTTGTTGGACGAATCGATTGTGATCGAGCCACCCGCCAGGTTGCCGTTCTGGGTGAACGTCGAACCGGTGTACTTGCCGCCCGAGAACGAGCCGCCCGACACCGAGCCGAACGAGAACGAAATCGTGGTCGACGCGCCGCTGCCGATGGCGGTCGTGGTGGACGTCTGTCCCTGCGCCGCCAGCACCTGCGATTGCGCAAGCTGCGTGACATTGACCGCGTAGGAACCTGCAGGCGCCGAGCCCGTCACCGACGCACTCAGCATCGAGGTGTCGTAGCCGCTGGCCTTCATCGCGCTGTAGTTCGACGCGCTCGTCAGGTTCGACAGCACGGTCTGAAAGGTCGACAGCGCACTCTTGAGCGAACCCACGGCCGAGAGCTGCGTCTGGTACGAGCTTTGCTGCGTCTGCAGTTGCGTCAGAGGCTGGCTTTCCACCTTCATGAGGCTGGACACCAGCGAATTGACGTCGATGCTCGTCCCGATGCCCGGAATGGAGATCGGCGGAACGTAGTTGCTGGTTGAGGAGGTGGTAGTGGTAGTCGCCATGATCGGGTCCGATAAGCATCTGCGCCGGCGGAAGTCTCTCTACACAACGGCACTGGCCGCAGCTTCTTTAGGGCAGGTTATGCAGGCGCCACCCACGAAAAAGTGGGGTATCCGACAAAAGAAAAAAGGCCGACGCCCCGAGGAGCGCCGGCCCTTGGCCCAATCGCGAAGCGGCTGGGCTGCATCCAACTTACTGATTAACCCTTCAGCAGGCTCAGGATGCTGTTCGGTGCCGAGTTGGCTTGCGCCAGCATCGCCGTACCCGCTTGCTGCAGGATGTTCTGGCGAGTCATGTTCGACGTTTCCGAAGCGTAGTCGGTATCGACCATGGCCGACTTGGCAGCCGACAGGGCCGTGTTCGACGAGGTCAGCGTGTTGATGGTCGAGCTCAGACCGCTTTGCTGTGCACCCAGGCTGGCACGTGCCGACTTCAGGTTGGCCAGATCGGTATCGATGGCCGCCTGAGCTGCCGTTGCGTTGGCAGTCGAGGTCACGCTCGTGCTCGACAGCGTACCAAAGCTCGCCAGGTTGGCGTTGGTGACGGTGGCGACGTCGGTCGATGCGCTTTGGCCGTACTGGAACGTGGTCGAGGTCACCGAACCATCGAACAGCTTGGCGCCGTTGTAGTTGGCGTTCGTTTCGATGTTCTTGTTGGCGGTGGCCAGCTGCTGGTATTCCTTGTCCAGGTTGGCCTGGTCGGTGGTCGACAGACCGCCGTTGTTGGCTTCCACAGCCAGTTGGCGCATACGTTGCAGGTTGTTTTCAACCTGGCCCAGGTACGAGTCAGCCGTTTGCAGGTACGACTGTGCGTTGTTGGCGTTCTGGATACCTTGGGTTTGCGAGTTCAGCGTGGTCGTCAGGCTGGAAGCCACAGCGTAAGCAGCGGCATCGTCCTTTGCGCTGTTCACGCGCAGGCCGGTCGACAGACGTTGCAGCGACGTTTGCAGAGCGGACTGCGATTGCGACAGAGCTTGCTGCGTTTGCAGGGACGAGATGTTGGTATTGAGGCTGAGGGACATGACGGCTCCTAAGTTTCCCGATGGTTTGTTGCCCGTGTTTGCTAATTCCGGCTAGGCCGGGCAACGTGACCTGCAACTTGAAGGGGATCAGGTCTGCGTTGTACTCAGGTTATCGGTGGCCTCTGAGGAAAGTTTAGGGTCGCCTTGACAAATTTGTGCGTCGGCGGCGGTTTGGGCTTGCGGCCGCCTGACATTCGGCACCCCTCCAAAAGAGGCGACGAGCCTGCTTCTTGGCCTGCAGGCCCTCGGCTATACTCGATCGACCAGTCCATAGGCGCCAGCATCCTTCTATATATAGAGCGCCACACAGTGCACAGATGGGGAGTTGCAAGCCCGCCAGTTCGGCCGGAAGGCCTGCGGGCGGAAAGAAGAGCTCGATGCGAGCCCGCGTTTGACCCGCAACACCCACCATGCTCAATGTCCTGATCGTCGAACCGCACGATATTGCCCGTGTCGGCCTGCGCCAGATCCTCAAGGATTCGCGCCTGGCCCGGCAGATCGAGGCCGTGCCGGACCTGCGCGATGCCAATAACGACCTGCTCGCCCAGCGCGAGTGGGACGTCATGCTCTTCTCGGTGGAATCGGCCACCGGAGACGAATTCCAGACCATCAAGACCGTGCGCCAGCAGCATGCGCGCCTGGCTGTGCTGGCACTGGGCCGCCACCCTGAAGCGCTGCTTGCCGTCCGGGCGCTCAAGGCGGGCGCCGCTGGCTATCTGCCGATGGACGCCAGCCAGCCGCAGTTGCTGGCCGCCGTCAACGCCATCTCCAAGGGCAAGAAATACTTGCCTTCGGACCTTGTGGAAGTCCTGGCCGACAACCTGAACGTCGACTGGGACAAGCCCCGCCACGACATCCTTTCCGACCGCGAATTCCAGACGCTGCGCATGCTCGGCTCCGGCCGCACGTTGGGCGAGATTGCCGAGGCGCTTCAGATCAGCGTCAAGACGGTCAGCGTGTACCGGGGGCGCGTGCTCTCGAAAATGAAGCTGCGCAACAACGCCGAGCTGACCATGTACGTGGTCAGCAACGGCCTGCAACTCTAGGGTGTCCCGTAAAGCTACTGCGCGGCCCGATCTTGGCGGTGCGATGCGCGCCGTACACATGTACGGCTGCGCTTCTCCCACCAACCTCGGGCCGCTCGCTACGCTTTCCGGGACCCTAAATAGACTCAAGACTTATAGAAACCGGGGAACGCGCTCGCCGTAGCGGCGGGCGTTCTCGCGCACGAGGTCCTGCACCGCTGCAGGCTCCAGCGGCCGCGTGAGCAGATAGCCCTGAAACTCGTCGCAGCCGACTTCGCGCAGGAATTCAAGTTGCCCGGTGGTCTCCACGCCTTCGGCCACGGTCTTCATGCCCATGGCCTGCGCCATCATGATGATGGCCCGCGTGATGGCCGCGCGCTCTGCCACATGGGGCAGGTCTTGCACGAACGAACGGTCGATCTTCAACGTATCGATCGGGAAGCGGTGCAGATACGACAGCGACGAATATCCGGTACCGAAATCGTCCAGCGCCAGCGACACGCCCATCGCGCGCAGCTCGGTCAGCAACGCATGCAATGACGGATCGTCGCGAATCAGAATGCCTTCGGTCATCTCCAGTTCCACCGCGTTGCCGGGCAAGCCGCTGGTTGATAGCGCGCCACGCACCATCGCGCTCAACTGCCCAGAGCTGAATGCCTGGCCCGACAGGTTGATCGACATGCGCAAGTCCGGCAGCCCGATGCGGCGCCAGCGCGCAAGCTGGTCGCAGGCAGCGCGCAGAATCCAGCGGTCGATCTCGACGATCAGGCCGGTTTCTTCGGCGTCCTGAATGAACTGGCCAGGCATCATGCGGCCGAAATCGGCCGAGTTCCAGCGGATGAGGGCTTCCACGCCGACGATGCGGCCGCTCTTGACGTCCACGCGCGGCTGGTAATCGGCGTAGAACTCGTTGCGGTCGCTCGCACGCCGCAGGCCCGATTCAATGCGGAAGCGGCGCGAGACGCGGTCGTCCAGGTCGCTCGTAAAGGTCTGGAAGTTGTTGCGGCCGCGCTCCTTTGCCAGATACATGGCGGCATCGGCCTTGCGCAGCAGCGTGTTCGGGTCGTCGCCGTCGTGCGGCGCCACGGCAATCCCGATCGACACACCCAGGTACAGCTCCTGCCCTTCGATATAGAACGGCGCGCTGATGGCCGAGAGAATGCGCTCGGCCACGCGCCGCGTGCCCAGCCCGTCGAGCGCTTCGAGCATGACGACAAACTCATCGCCGCCCAGCCGGGCCACGGTATCGGCCTCGCGCGCGCAGGCCTGCAGGCGGGCCGCCACTTCGCGCAGCAGCATGTCGCCAAACTGGTGGCCCAGCGTGTCGTTGACGTTCTTGAAACGATCCAGGTCAAGAAACATGACCGAGACGCGCGAGCGATTGCGGCGGGCAATCGCCAGCGCGTGCTCCAGGCGATCCTCCAGCGCGGAGCGGTTCAGCAACCCCGTCAGCGTGTCGTGCGTGGCCAGGTGCCGGATGCGTTGCTGCGCTTCGCGGATCTGCGTGATGTCGACCAGCGACACCAGCACCGAGTATGGCGTTGCACCAGCCTCCGAAGCCCGCGGGGAGGCCGTCATCGAATGACCGCCATCGGCATACAGCGGCGTCCAGTTGCTGGAAACCCACACCGTGCGGCCATCCACGCAGTGCATCCCGAAAATCTGGTTCAACTGCGGCTGCCCTTCGGCGATCACGTCCTGATCGGGCCAGTCGGCCTCGTGGATGGACGCGTCGAACTCGTCCACCGCGGCATTAACGACCGTGGGCAGCAAACGCCCCACCAGCGCTTCCACCGGCAAACCCAGTAGCCGCGCGGCGCTCGGATTGGCGTAAGTGACGCGACGGTCTGACCCACACACGAGGATGCCCTCTGTCAGCGCGTTGACCATCGACAGCAGGTCCAGCTTCGGGCAGAAGCCCGGCGGCTCGCCGCGCGCAGGACAGTCGGCCGGCAAGCCATCGGCATCGACGAGCGCAAGGTCAATACGAGTGGGAAAGGGTAAGGAATTCAAGGCGGCTTCCGGCAAAACAATGCAGGTATGCAGGGCCGGACCATGCCGGCCTGTTCCTTCCTTACAACGGCAAGCACGGGCAAATCTTTCGGACCAACGTCACTTTTGCGGCGGAACAGGCGAACAGGCGTACCGGTCAGGCGCCCGAGGCAACGTAACCGCCACATAAAAGTGAACTAAAAATCACGTATAAAAATCGTACGGCTTTGCACCGCACATCGCAAACGCCCGAGATAAGCGGGATTGACCGCGTTTCTTGCTGGAATGAGCTGGACAGAGGTGGGGAAGAATGCCATCCGAGAACCCGACTCTGTGCTTTGCGTTGATTTACGGTGTTTTGCGCGACGCGAGCCGGGAAAGC
>NZ_JBGLYZ010000028.1:0-65697 GCF_047304345.1 Ralstonia sp. Ralssp135 | reverse complement strand
GCTCCATCAAAGAGCTGGGGTGTTTGTCTTTGCGCGAACGCTTCTCCGCTGACCTGCCGCATCGATCCGCCAGCCAGACCCCGGCAACATCCCACCTCCCTCGTACAAAAACAACAGGCCTCACAACGGAGGCCTCTATTTGCTCGTGAACGGGCTGACTAGCTTCGTGCCAAGAATTTCTCGACTAGACGAACCCAATATGTCGCACCGAGCGGCAGCAACTCGTCATTGAAGTCGTAGCTTGGGTTGTGCAGCATGCACGGTCCCAGACCATGGCCTTGTTCCCGGTGGTCGCCGTCGCCGTTGCCGATGAAGGCGAAGCAGCCGGGCTTCTCGATCAGCATGAACGAAAAATCTTCTGCGCCCATGGTCGGATCGATATTCGCTTCCACATTATCTGCGCCGACGAGCTCTCGCATGACAGCCGCCGCGAACTGCGTTTCATTTTCCGTGTTCACAGTCGGCGGATAGTTGCGATGGAAGACGAAGTCGATCGTGCAATCGTATGCGGCGGCGATGCCCCTCGAGACTTCTTCCATACGGCGCTCGATCAAGTCGAGGACTTCGGTGGAGAAGGTGCGTACCGTGCCGCCAATCCAAGCTTCGTTCGGGATGATGTTGGTCGCATCGCCGGCATGGAACTGTGTGACGGAGAGGACTGCGGTGTCGATCGGGCGCTTGTTGCGCGTGATGATGCCTTGCAGTGCCGATACCACCTGAGCGCCGACAAACACCGGATCGTTGCCGTTGTGCGGCAGCGCGGCGTGCGCACCCTTTCCCTTGATCGTGATGCGGAATTCGTTGCTCGATGCCATTAGGGCGCCGGCGCGCGTCCCGAATGCACCGACCGGCACGCCCGGCCAGTTGTGCAAGCCGAAGACGGCGTCGCACGGGAATCGATCGAACAGGCCGTCCTTGATCATCTCGCGTGCGCCGCCTCCGCCTTCTTCGGCGGGTTGGAAGATCAGGTTTACGGTGCCGCTAAAATTGCGATGCTTGGACAGGTAATGCGCAGCGCCGAGCAGCATTGCCGTGTGGCCGTCGTGGCCGCACGCGTGCATTTTGCCGTCGTGTTTGGAGCGATGCTCAAACTGGTTGGCCTCGGCGAGCGGTAGTGCGTCCATATCGGCGCGCAGGCCGATGCTCTTGCCCTCACCGTTGCGGATAACGCCGACGAGGCCGGTCTTGCCCAGGCCCCGATGCACTTCGATGCCCCATTCGGCGAGCTTCGCGGCGACCAGGTCGGAGGTGCGCTGTTCTTCGAAGCACAGTTCAGGGTGCGCGTGGATGTCGCGTCGCAGCGCCTGGATCTCGGGCTGCGCGGCTTGGATTTCTGGGATCAGCTTCATGAGATGCTCGTGTTCTGGCTGAAGGTTCGGAATCACGTTCGATCATACGCCGAAGGGCGATTCTCGACCGGCTATCAACCAATTGCTTGATCCGTCCATGCAGTCCCGTATGGATTCTTCACGCGATGGCTCGCGCGCTGCCAATTACAGCCAAAGCCCAGCCGGCCCGAAACGCCTACACTGGAGCCTCGCCAATTGGCCGCGCGCCGCCCGTTGGGCTCCCGCCACGGCTGGCCGAGCGCTACGAGAACGACCCGAACCCATCATGCCTGCCGACCCCATTGCTGCTGCATCGCAACCTTCCGACGAAGTTCTGCAGTTGATTCGCACCCTGGTGGCGTTCGATACGGTAAGCCGCAATTCCAATCTTGGCCTGATCGAATGGGTGCGCGATCGGTTGCGAGCGCAGGGGGCGGACTGTCGACTGACGTATGACGCAACGGGCGCCAAGGCGAACCTGTTTGCGACGCTGTCACCAGGCCGCAAGCCGGGGCTGGTGCTATCAGGGCATACCGATGTGGTGCCCGTCGACGGTCAGTCTTGGGAGTCGAACCCATTCGATGCGCAGATCCGCGATGGTCACCTGTACGGGCGCGGTACGGCCGACATGAAGAGCTTCATTGCCGTGGCGCTCGCGAATGTGCCCGTGTTCATGGCGGCAGAGGGCGATGCCAGCTTTCACCTTTCGCTGTCGTACGACGAAGAGATCGGCTGTGTGGGCGTGCGCAGCCTGCTGCGTGATCTGGAGGCCAGCGGCATTCAGCCTGCGGGGTGCATCGTCGGCGAACCCACGTCGATGCGCGCCATCATTGCGCACAAGGGCAAGCGCGAATATCGATGCTGCGTGCGCGGCAAGGAAGCGCATTCCGCGTTGACGCCGCAGGGCGTGAATGCCATCGAATTTGCGGCGCTGCTGATCGCGCATATTCGCTCGCTGGCCGCGCGTCTGGCGGCGGAAGAGGCACGCGATGCCGCCTTTGTTGTGCCGTACACCACCTTGAACACGGGCACGATCAAGGGCGGCATTGCCACCAACGTGGTGCCGCGCGATTGCGAATTCACCTTTGACTTCCGCTATCTCCCAGGCACAGATCCGGATTGGCTTTTCGGCGAGGTCGAGCGCTATGCGCAACAGACGTTGCTGCCGCAGATGCGCGAGATTTCTGCCGATGCTGAGATCAGCTTCGCCATGAAGGCGAACACGCCGGGCCTGTCGATTGCGCCATCGCACGAGCTGGTGACGCTGGCGCAAGCGTTGGCCGATAGCCGGGGCACGGTCGGCAAGGTCGACTATGGGACGGAAGCGGGACTGTTCTCGCGCGCGGGCATCCCGACTGTGGTGTGCGGTCCGGGCAATATCGAGCAGGCGCACAAGCCGAACGAGTACATCGAACTTGCGCAGATTGCGCAGTGCGAGGCGTTCATGCGGCGGCTCGCGCAGCGGCAGACGCAGCTAGCTTGAGCGAAAAAAACCGGGCACGTGCCCGGTTTCTTCTTTTGTGGGCGATGCGCTTTCAGCGGATCACTTGGCCGTTCGAGTTGATGATCGTCATCTCAACAAACTTGGAGCCCACGTGGTTGGTGGGCGAGAAGTTCACGTTGAAGCCCCCAACGTCGTAGTTGCCCATCGACTCCAGCGCGCCGATGAACTTCTCTCGTGTCAGGTCGCGGCCAGCACGCTTGAGACCTTCAACAAAGACACGCGCCGCGACGTAGCCCTCGATACTTCCGTAGTCGAAATCGGTAATGCCATCGGATTTGAGCAGCTTCTGGTAATCGCGCACCACGGGCGACGCACCGCTATACGGATACGGCATCACCTGAGAGATGATTACGCCGCCGCCGGCCTTGCCGAGTGCGTTGGCGAGCGCCTTGGTACCGACAAACGACACGTTGTAGAACTGGCCCGCATAGCCCTGATCTTGTGCGCCCTTCACGAGGGCTGCCACGGTTTGGTACGCACTGATGACAACGACGGCATCGGGCTTCTGCGCGAGCACGGTCGAGATCGCGCCTTTCACGTCGGTGGTGTTACGGACGACGCTGGCTTGAGCGACGAGCGTCACCCCCTGGTTTGCCGGCAGTTTGAGCGCGCGTTGTACACCGTCGAGGCCCGCCTTGCCGTAGGCGTCGTCGTTATAGACCACGGCAATGCGCTTGAGGCCCGTGGTGTGAATCTGCTGGACGATGGCGGCGGTTTCATCGTTGTAGCTGGCGCGCACGTGGAACACATTGCGTGCGAACGGCTCGCGCAACGCTGCGGCGCCCGAGTACGGCGCAAAGAACGGCACGCCGGCCGGGTTGGCGATCTTCAGCGCTGCCAGGCTCGTAGGCGTACCGACATAGCCGAACAAGGCGAAGACCTTGGTGTCTTCGATGAGGGTCTTGGTGTTGCGGGCAGCCGCATCGGGCTCATAGAAATCGTCGAGCACTTTCAGCTCGATCTTGCGTCCGTTGACGCCACCCGCCGCGTTGACGGCATTGAAGTACAACTGAGCGCCGCGGTTCATCTGCTGACCGAGTTGCGCTGCCGGCCCGCTCATCGGTGCCGATTGGCCGACGATGATCGCGTCGTTGGTCACGCCCGTCTCGGCGCTCGCGCCGCTTGACGCCATCCCGATGATGCCCGCTGTGAACAAGGCCATCAGCCCGGTGATTCTGCGAGATTGCATTGCTCTCCCCCGAGAGTTGATTTGCCCGGCATCATAGCTAAACGGGCTGGGGAGGCAAACAGAATCGGGCGGGCAGCGTCGCTTTTGAGCGTTTTTGAGACAAAGAAGGCGCGCGATGTGCGCGGCGTCCTTCACACGAGGCGCCGTTTCAGGCGGCTTCAGTCACCCGGCGCTTCATCACTGCAAGCAGCACGGCGGTAACAACGGTGCCGGCCACCAACGCCACCACATAGCCGCCCAGGTGCGTCACCGCGTTTGGGATCGGCAGCACAAATGCCCCGCCGTGCGGCACGCGCAATTCCACTCCGAACAGCATCGATAGGGCGCCCGCACAGGCTGATCCCACCACGAGCGCTGGAATCACGCGGAATGGGTCCCGGGCCGCATACGGGATCGCCCCCTCACTGATGAAGGCGAGGCCGAGCACGGCGGTGGCCCTTGCCGCCTGGCGTTCGTCTCGGGTGAAGCGCGACGGGAAGAGCCATGCCGCCAGAGCGATGCCCAGCGGTGGCGTCATGCCCGCGGCCATGGTGGCGGCCATCGGCGTGTAGACCTGTGCGCCGATCAGCCCGGTGCTGAAGGCATATGCAGCCTTGTTGATGGGGCCACCCATGTCAAAGGCCATCATGCCGCCCAGCAGTGCGCCCAGCGGTACCGCGTTGGCGCCTTGCATGCCGCGCAGCCAGGTCGTGAGAGAGGCGAGCAACGCGGCAACCGGCGCGCCGACCACATACAGCATCACCAGGCCGGTCAGCAGGCAGCCCAGCACCGGCAGGATCAGCACCGGTTTCAGCCCCTCCAGGTTGCGCGGCAACTTCAGCCAACGGTTGAGCGCCTCGGTGCCATAGCCGGCGACGAATCCGGCCACGATGCCGCCAAGAAACCCGGCGCCCAGGCTGGCGGCCAGCATGCCGCCGACCATCCCAGGGGCAATACCCGGCCGGCTGGCGATCGAATAGGCGATGTATCCGGCAAGCACCGGCACCATCAAGGCAAATGCCGACTTGGCACCGATCTGGAACAGCACGCCGCCCAGCGTGTGGCTGGCCGACGGGTCCGTCACGTAGATGCCGCCCAGGGCAAACGCTAGCGCGATCAGAATGCCCCCCGCCACCACGAAGGGCAGCATGAACGACACACCCGTCATCAGGTGCTTGTACGGGCCGGTGCGCTGCTGTTCGGCAGCGGCAGCCGCGGTGCGCCCTGACTGCGCCGTCCCGGGATTGTCTACGGACGCCTCATCGAAGGCGCGGCGGATCAGCGCCTGCCCATCGTGAATGGCGGCCTTGGTGCCGGCGCGGAAGACGCGCTTGCCGGCAAAGCGAGACAGGTCCACCTGCGTGTCGGCAGCGATCAGCACGAGATCCGCGCTGGCGATGGCATCGGCCGACAGCGTGTTCTGTGCGCCCACCGAGCCCTGCGTTTCCACGTGGATCGTGTGACCGAGCGCGCCGGCGGCCTGCGTGAGAGCCTCCGCTGCCATGAAGGTGTGGGCGATGCCAGTCGGGCACGATGTGATGGCGACGATGCGTTGGGCTTGCACGCCGGCTTTCGGAAGGGGTGGGGCGTTGTGCATCATGCGGGCCAGCACGGCCCGGGCGTCCGCCAGCACTTCGTCGAGCGTGACTTCAAACGTGCGCGGATTGGCGTGGCGAGCCGCCGCGTCGGGCGAGAGGCCGGCCCAGACGACGGCCTCGGCGGTAGTCAGCGCCGCCGTGTCGACGACCGACGCGGTGTCCGGGCCGCGCACGTCCACGTCGAGCTTGTAGCCCGATTCGCGCGCTGCATGGCGCAGGGCCGCACCGGCGAGCATCGCGCGGGTGGTGCGTCCATCCGCACCGAGAATTGCCAGCAGGTTTGCCATGATCGGCTCCTTGAATGCGTTGAGCGTGTGGCGATGCGATGTACGCGGCGTCAGGCCACGCGCTGCATCTGGACGGCGGCCGCGCGTTCGCGTACCTGCCCCGGGGCAGGGAGGTGCGGGCCCAGGCGCTGCAACTTGCATGCGGCAAAGGCCACCGAAAGGCGCACGGTCTCTTCCATGCCTGCACCGGCATGCCAGCCGGCCAGCACGCCGGCCACCATGGCGTCACCCGCGCCGACGGTGCTGGCGGTGCGTACCGGCGGGAGGCTCGCTTGCCACGTGCCTTCCGCTGTGACGAACAACGCACCGTCCTCGCCCAGTGAAACGATGACCTGCGCCACGCCACGCGCGTGGATGGCGCGTGCCACGTCCACCGTTTCAGCCAGCGTGGGCAGCGATGTACCGGCCCACAGTTCCAGTTCGTGCCGGTTTGGCTTGATGGCCGTCGGCAGGGCATCGCGCGGGGCCGCCAGCACCTGCGCGAGCGGTGCGCCGCTGGTATCGAGCAAGGTGGGGACACCGCGGCGGTTCAGCCGCGCCAGCAATCTCACGTAGCTATCGGGCTGCAAGCCCCCGGCAAGGCTGCCGCACAGCGCCGCACCCGCAATGTCGGCGAACGCGTCGATGCGGTCGCACAGCGCGTCGAACTCCGCGGATGTGGCGTCAATGCCTGGCAGATTGATGTCGGTGGTCTGCCCGTCTGCCTGGTCGCTGATCTTGATGTTCGTGCGATTGGTGCCGGGCACGCGGCAGAAGCCATCAAGCACGCCCTTGCGCGCAAACAGCGCTTCGAACAGCTCGGCATTGGCGGCCCCGAGGAGGCCTGTGGCGATCACCGGTACCTGCCAATCGGCCAGACAAGCGGCAACGTTGACGCCCTTGCCACCGGCCTGTTGCGTGACGCTGCGGCCGATGTTGACGCGGCCGCGTTCGAGGCGCTCCAGACCGATGGTCATGTCGATGGCCGGGTTGAGCGTAACGGTGACGATGCGCGGCTGCCTGCTCATGCGGCCATCTCCTTGCCACCGGCTTGCATCGGCAACGTGGTTTCCAGGGCGCGCACTTCCTGAGCGGAAGCGCAGGCCAACGCCCGTTCGGCGAGCTGCGACAGGGCGCGGATGTGCGCCTCGCGCAGCCGCGCCTTGACCGGCGCAATATCGCGCGGGCTCATCGACAGTTCATGCACGCCAAGCCCCGTGAGCAGCAGCGCGCCGAACGGGTCTCCCGCCAAGCCGCCACATACGCCGACCCAGCGCCCGTGGCGTGCGGCGCCTTGCACGGTCTGCTGGATCAGGCGCAGCACCGTCGGGTGCAGGCTGTCGGCCTCGGCCGCGAGGTCAGGATGCTGGCGATCGATCGCCAGCGTGTATTGCGTGAGGTCGTTCGTTCCGATGGAGAAGAAGTCGACATGCTCGGCCAGGCGATCGGCGAGCAGCGCGGCGGCCGGCACTTCGACCATGATGCCCAGCGGCACCGTGGGCGCGTCGAGTTCAGCGCGAATGCGCTCGCATGCGGCGCGCAGCGACGTCACTTCCTCCAACGAGGTGATCATCGGGAACATGATCGACAGGGCACTCGCCTCGCCAGCATCGCGGGCGGCGCGATAGAGCGCTCGCAGTTGCGGCTCCATGAGGTCGGGCCGGCGCAGCAGCAGGCGCGCACCGCGCACACCGAGGAACGGGTTGTCTTCCGTCGGCAGGTTCAGATGCGGGACTTGCTTGTCGCCGCCGATGTCCAGCGTGCGCACGATCAGCGGGCGGCCGCCGAGGGCGTTGAGCATATCGGCGTAGACGGCGTATTGCGTGTCTTCGTCGGGCGTGTGATCGCGTTCGAGGAACAGGAATTCGGTGCGCATCAGGCCAATGCCTTCCGCGCCGAGCGTGAGCGCTTCGACCGCCTGCGCGGGCAGGTTGACGTTGGCGGCGATCTCCACCGTGTGGCCGTCACGTGTGCGGGCGGGCAAGCCGCGCTCTGCCTGCTCACGCTGCGCGCGGGCGGCGTCTTCCTGCAGCCAGGCACGGGCGCTGGCGATGCTCGCGGCATCGGGATCCAGCACCAGACGGCCACCGGTGCCGTCGATGATGGCCTGCGTGCCCGTTGCCACATCGAGCACGGCAGGGCCGGCTGCCACGACGGCCGGGATGCCCAGCGTGCGCGTCAGGATGGCCGTGTGCGAGGTCGGACCGCCTTGCGCAGTGACGATGCCGATGATGCGTCGCGTATCGAGTGCCGCCGTATCCGAAGGCGACAGATCTGCCGCAACCAGAATGCACGGCGTATCCGGCAGCGTTTGCGCCGCACTGCGCAGCGACGGATCGATATGGCCGAGCACGCGCCGCCCCACGTCGCGCAAATCCGCCGCGCGCGCTGCCAGGAGCGGGTTGCCGAGCGCGCCCAGCCGCTCGGCCAAGCGTTCGACGGCCTGATGCCAGGACCACGCCACGCCGTGGCCTTCGACCATGGCCTGGCACGTCAGCGTCATGAGATCGGTATCGCCCAGCAGTTCGGCCTGGGCCTTGAAGATGCCCGCTTCCGCTTCGCCCAGGCGGGCGGCGGTGTCGCGTGCAAGGGCTTCCAGCTCCGCGCGTGTGCTGGCCAGCGCCTGATCGAGCAGATCGCCGCCGGTGGTCAGTGCGACAGGGTGATCAGGCACGGTCGACGCGCCGTGCTGGAGCACGTGGATGGGGCCGATCGCCAGCCCGGGACTTGCCGCAATGCCACCGATGGCGGGCAACGCCGCATCGGCTTGCCACCCGTGCGCGTTCTGGCGCGTGCGTGCTGCTTGCGTGTCACGTGCCGCCTGGGCGCGTTCCTGCGCCGTCAGGCCTCGAATGGTTTGCTGGAGGGCGTCGAGCGCGGCACCGGCGTCGGGGCCTTCCGCAGAGAGCGTGAGCTTGGCGCCAACCGCAAGCCCCAATTGCAGCAATGCCACCAGGTTCTTTGCGTCGGCGGTTTCGTCGCCATGGCGCACTTGCACGCGCGCGGCAAAGCGGCGGGCGGCTTCCACCCACTGCGCGGCCGGGCGGGCGTGCAGGCCACTCGGGTATTCCAGTGTCAAGGTGCGCTGCTCGGCGAGGTCGGCGCCGGCCGTGCTGGTGGCGGGCGCGGGTGCGTCGCTAGAGAGCGCGGCGACAAGCTCTTCGGCGTTCTGCGTGGTGAAGAGCTGCCGCAGGCGTGCGTCGTCATTCAGCAGCCGCGTCAGCCGGCGCAGCAAGGTGATGTGCTCGTCCGACTGCGCGGCGATGGCAAACACCAGGTGCGTGGTCTGCCCCGGGTGCCACTCCAGCCCCTCGGGAAATTGCAGCACCGCAATGCCCGTCTGGCGGATCAGGTGGCGGTCCTCGCCCATGCCATGCGGAATGGCGACGCCGTGACCGAGGAACGTGTTGGCCACGGTCTCTCGGCGCAGCAGGCTGTCGATATAGGCGGGGTCGATGCAGCCGGCGTCGGCCAGCAATTGGCCGGCGGCGCGGATGGCGCTTTCCTTGTCGGTGGCGCGTTGTTGCAGACGGATGCGTTCGGCGCAGATCAGGGCGGAAGCCATGCGGCGGGGTCTCCTGCAGCTGCCGTGCTCCAAGGCCCGGCATGCGTGTCGTCGATGATCGCGAATTGAAATCGATTACAGTGCGAGTGTCAATGTGCGGCGCGGCACAAAGTGACGGCTATTCCAGTATTTACGGGGTTTCCCTAGGAGGTTGGAACATTGGAGGCAAGGCGGTCATTCGCTATGATGACGCATTCTTTGGAAACGATTTCAATATGACGGTTCGAATCAAGGACGTAGCGGCGGCAGCGGGGGTGTCGGTGGCAACGGTGTCACGCGCGCTTGCCGGCGGCCCCGTGAGCGCAGAACTGCGCCGGCGCGTCGATGCGGCGGTGGCAGCGTCCGGGTATCGGCCGAACCTGTCGGCGCGGCGGCTGCGCTCGCAGCAGGCGCAGACCGTCGGGCTGATCGTGTCCGACATCCGCAACCCGTTCTTCACCAGCGTCAGCCGGGCGGTGGAAGACGCGGCCTACGCCGCCGGCCTGCGCGTCATCCTTTGCAATTCCGACGAAGACCCTGAGAAGGAGGCGATGTACCTGCGTCTGATGGAGGAGGAGCGCGTGACCGGCGTGATCCTCTCGCCGACGCGCGGCATTGCCGAAGCGCAGCAACCGGTGCATCTCGGCTATCCGGTCGTGCTGATCGACCGTGCGGGCCCGGCCTGTGGGACCGATGCTGTGGTCCTCGACAACCAGCAGGCCGCGCAAGCGCTGGCTGAGCATCTCGCTGCGCAAGGCTACCGGCGTATCGGCGGCTTGTTCGGGCGGACAAGTAGCACGGGCGCTGAACGCCAGGCCGGATTTGCGACGGCGCTGGCGCGCCACGGCATGACGCTGGAGGCACGCTTCATCCTGCCCACTGCCGAGGCGGCGGAGGCCGAGACGCTGGCATGGCTGTCCGGCGCACAACGTGAGCGGCCCGACGCGCTGGTTGCGAGTAACGCGCAATCGCTGCTTGGCGTGCTGCGTGCGTTGCGCAAGCTTTCGCTGGACGTGCCTCGCGACATCGCCGTGGCGGGCTTTGACAACGAGCCTTGGACGGAACTCGCCGGCCCGGGCATCACCGTGATCGAACAGCCGGTCTACGACATTGGCCGCATGGCCATGGCAATGCTGCAGGACCGCCTCGCCCAGCCGGCCTTGCCGACGCGTCGCGTGCTGCTCACGGGGCGACTCGTCACGCGCGGCTCCACACCGCTGCGAAGCCCCTAGCAGGCGATTACAATTTCCGGATACCTGCGGCTGGGCGATGACACCAACATGCGCCAGCCGCCACCCAATCCGGAGCCCCTTGATGTCCACCCAAGTCATCCGTGCCGCCTGCCCGCACGACTGCCCCGACACCTGCGCCTTGCTCGTCACCGTCGAGGACGGCCGCGCCACCCGCGTGCAGGGCGATCCGGACCACCCGACGACGGCCGGCGTGCTGTGCACCAAGGTCAATCGGTATGCAGAGCGCACGTACCACCCGAACCGCCTGCTGACGCCGATGAAGCGCGTGGGCGCCAAGGGCGAGGGCAAGTTCGAACCGATTTCGTGGGACGAGGCCATCGACACCATCGCCACACGCCTGGGCGACATTGCTGCGCGCAATCCGGAGGCCATCCTTCCGTACAGCTATGCCGGCACGATGGGCCTAGTGCAGGGCGAGAGCATGGCTGCGCGCTTCTTCCATAAGCTCGGGGCATCGCTGCTCGATCGCACGATCTGCGCATCGGCCGGCGCGACGGCGCTGCGCTACACCTACGGCGCTAGCCTCGGCATGGACATCGAGCACGTGCAGGACGCCAAGCTGATCCTGATCTGGGGCGCCAATCCGATCGCGTCGAACCTGCATTTCTGGACACGCGCGCAAGAAGCCAAACGGCGCGGCGCCACACTCGTCGCCATCGACCCGTATCGCTCGCTGACGGCCGAGAAGTGCCATCGCCATCTGGCGGTGCGCCCCGGTACCGATGCGGCGCTTGCGCTGGCGATGATCCACGTGTTGATCCGTGATGACCTGCTCGACCACGAGTACATCGCCAACCATACGCTGGGCTTCGATGCGCTGCGTGAACGCGCGCAGCAATACACGCCGGAATATGCGGCCACGCTGTGCGGGGTGGACGCGGCGGATATCGAGTGGCTCGCCAAGCTGTACGGCACGACCGTCGTGCGTGACAAGCAGCCGGCGGCCATTCGCCTGAATTACGGCATGCAGCGCGCGCATGGCGGCGGGCAGGGCGTGCGCGCGGTCGCATGCCTGCCGTCGCTGGTGGGCGCGTGGCGCGATGCGGCGGGTGGCCTGCAACTGTCGACGTCCGGTTTCTTCCCCATCGACAACGCGAAGCTGCAGCGCCCTGACTTGCTGCCGACGTGGCCCCGCATGCCGCGCACGATCAACATGAGCACCATCGGCGATGCGCTGCTGCATGCGGGCGATGCGTCGTTCGGGCCGAAGGTCGAGGCGGTGGTCGTCTACAACAGCAACCCCGTGGCGGTGGCGCCGGACTCGCGCAAGGTCGCCGCCGGATTTGCACGCGAAGATCTCTTCACCGTGGTGCTGGAGCATTTCCAGACCGACACGGCCGACTACGCCGACATCCTGCTGCCCGCGACCACGCAGCTCGAACACGTCGATGTGCACAAGGCTTATGGCCACACCTACGTGCTGGCTAACAATGCTGCCATTGCGCCGATGGGCCAGTCGCTGCCGAACACGGAGATCTTCCGCCGTATTGCGCAGCGCATGGGCCTCACGGATGCGTGTTTTGCCGATTCCGACGACGACATCGCCGCCCAGGCCGTGCGCCGTGACGACCCGGCCGCCGCGCACATCGACTGGGCCACGCTCAAGCGTGAGGGTTGGCAGAAGCTGGCGCACCCGGCCGCGCCGCTGGCACGTGGCGGCTATCGCACGCCGTCCGGCCGCTGCGAGTTCTATTCCGAAC
This sequence comes from Ralstonia sp. Ralssp135, assembly GCF_047304345.1. NCBI lineage: Bacteria > Pseudomonadati > Pseudomonadota > Betaproteobacteria > Burkholderiales > Burkholderiaceae > Ralstonia > Ralstonia sp. Ralssp135. The sequence goes on along the minus strand of NZ_JBGLYZ010000028.1, from coordinate 53,336 downwards.
AGATGGCCAAAGACGGACTCGACCCGCTTCCCGGCTATGTGCCGCCGCATGAGTCGGCCATCAGCACGCCAGAGCTGGCCAAGCGCTATCCGCTGTCGATGATCTCGCCGCCGGCGCGCAACTTCCTGAACTCCACTTTCGTCAACGTCGACAGCCTGCGCAACACCGAAGGCGAGCCGCATCTCGACATCCACCCCGACGATGCAAAGGCACGCGGTGTCGTCGATGGCGAACTGGTCCGCATCTTCAACGATCGCGGCACCATGCAGGCGCGCGCCCGCGTGACCGACCGTGCGCGGCGCGGCGTGGTCGTCGGCCTGTCGATCTGGTGGAAGAAGCTCGCGCCCGATGGCACCAACGCGAACGAGCTGACCAGCCAGCGGCTGACCGACATGGGGCGTGCGCCTACCTTCTATGATTGCCTGGTCGAGGTCGCGCCGTTGGCACAGGCCGCCTGACGGGGCCGTCATGCGTGCCGCCCGCGCGCTGTGCCTTGCGCTGTCGCTTGCCGGTTCGGCCTTGCTGGCCGGCTGCGACACGGTCGGCTATTACTATCAGTCGGTCAGCGGACATCTTTCGCTGATGGCGCAGCGGGAGTCGATCGACCAAGCCATCGACAACGCGCGGCAGGCCCACAACGACAAGCTCGCCAAGCGCCTGGAAGATGCGCGCAGCATTCGCATCTATGCCTCGCGCGAGCTGGGCTTGCCTGACAACGGCAGCTATCGCGTCTACGCCAATCTCAAGCGCCCCTTTGCGGTATGGAACGTATTTGCCGCGCCCGAGCTGTCGGTCAAGCTCAAGGAATGGTGTTTCCTCGTCGTCGGCTGCGTGACCTATCGCGGGTATTACGACCGCAACGCCGCCATGGCCTACGCCGATACCTTGCGCGCCCAAGGCCTGGACGTGGATGTGGCCGGCATTCCTGCGTATTCCACACTGGGTTATTTCGACGACCCGCTGCTCAATACCTTCGTCGGCCTGCCCGAGGGCGAGCTGGCGCGGCTGATTTTTCATGAGCTGGCGCATCAGGTCGTCTACGCAAAGGGCGATACGGCGTTCAACGAATCGTTTGCCACCACGGTGGAAACCATTGGCGTCGAACGCTGGCTGGCCGATGCTGCCACGCCGGAAATTCGCGCGGAATACGCCACGTACGACGCCCGGCGCGTACAATTCCGCGCCCTGCTGCTGGCGTACCGCAACCGGCTCGAGGCGCTGTATGCGAGCCCCGTCTCGGACGATGAGAAGCGCTCCGGAAAACGCGCCATCTTCGCGAGCCTGCAGGCCGATTACGCCAAGCTCAAAGCAAGCTGGGGCGGTTATACCGGTTACGACCGCTGGTTTGCGCAGCCGCTGTCGAACGCGCATCTGGGGGCAGTCGCGAGCTACCTGGAATGGGTGCCGGCGTTCACGGCGCTATACCACCGCGACGGTGGCGACTGGGCGCGCTTCTATGCCGACGTCAAAGCCATGGCGAGCGAATCGAAACAACAGCGCGAGGTAGCACTGCGGGTGCTCGCGCCTGCGGCGATGGCCAAGTCGGAGGGCATCACGCAAAAGTGATGCCAAGATCGTTTTCCGCACCAGTTTCAAGCAGCCTGGACCGGCTGAGGGAACTGTCTAAGTTATTGTTTTGACACAGACATCCGCGTAGGATGCCGAAAAAAACGAACGACCATTCGAAAAAATCGACAATCGCCAGGAGACACACCCATGGATAAGCCGTGGCTGAAGCAGTACCCCGCTGGGGTGCCGGCCGAGATCGATGCATCGCAGTATCGATCGCTGGCCCATCTGCTTGAGGATTCTTTCCAGAAGAACCGCAACCGCCGTGCATTTGAATGCATGGGCAAGGTGCTGACCTACGGCGAGCTGGATACGCTTTCGCGCCAACTGGCGGCGTGGCTGCAATCGCGCGGTCTGGCACCGGGCGCGCGCGTCGCGCTGATGATGCCGAACGTGCTGCAGTACCCGGTGGCGCTGGCCGCCGTGCTGCGCGCCGGCTATGTGGTCGTCAACGTCAATCCGCTCTATACCCCGCGCGAACTGGAACACCAGCTCAAGGACAGCGGCGCGGAAGCCATCATCATCCTGGAGAACTTCGCGACGACGCTGCAGCAGGTGCTGCCCAATACACCGATCAAGCACATCGTGGTGGCCAGCATGGGCGACATGCTTGGCGGGCTCAAGGGCATGCTGGTCAATTTCGTCGTGCGCAGCGTCAAGAAGATGGTGCCGGCGTGGGAACTGCCCAGCTGCATCCGCTTCAACACCGCGCTGCAAGCGGGCGCCAAGCAGACGCTCAAGCCCACCTCCGTGGGCCCCGACGACGTGGCCTTCCTGCAATACACGGGTGGGACGACCGGCGTATCGAAGGGCGCGACGCTGCTGCATCGGAACATCGTCGCCAACGTGCTCCAGTCCGAAGCCTGGATGAACCCGGCGCTCACCAAGCCCGGCCGCGACGGCCGCATGCTGGCCCCCGACGAAGAGATCATCACGATCACCGCGCTGCCGCTGTATCACATCTTCGCGCTGACGGTGTGCTGTCTGCTGTCGATGCGCAAGGGCGGGCTGGCGGTGTTGATTCCGAACCCGCGCGACATCCCCGGCTTCATCAAGGTGCTCAAGCAGTACCGCTTCCACATGTTCCCGGCCGTGAACACGCTGTACAACGCGCTGCTGAACAACCCCGAGTTCAAGGATGTCGACTGCTCGAACCTGCGCGTGGCCAACGGCGGCGGCATGGCGGTGCAGGAAGCTGTTGCCAAGAAGTGGCTCGAAGTGACCGGCTGCCCGATCATCGAAGGCTATGGTCTGTCGGAAACCTCGCCGTCGGCCATTTGCAACCCGACCGATACCGACAAGTTTTCGGGCACCGTGGGGTTGCCGATTCCGGGCACTGAAATCGCCATTCGCGACGACGAAGGCCGCGATCAGCCGATCGGCCAGCCGGGCGAAATCTGCATCCGCGGCCCGCAGGTCATGGCCGGTTACTGGAAGCGCCCGGACGAGACCGCCAAGGTCATGTACGCCGACGGTTTCTTCAAGACCGGCGACGTGGGCGTGATGGACGAGCGCGGTTACACCAAGATCGTCGATCGCAAGAAGGACATGATCCTGGTGTCGGGCTTCAACGTGTACCCGAACGAGATCGAAGGCGTGGTGGCGATGTGCCCGGGCGTGCTGGAAGTGGCCGCCGTGGGCGTGCCCGACGTGCATTCCGGCGAAGTGGTGAAGCTGTTCGTGGTGCGCCGCGATCCGACGCTCACGGAGCAGAAGCTGCAGGAGTTCTGTAAGGAACAGCTCACCGGCTACAAGCGCCCGAAGTTCATCGAGTTCCGCAACGAGCTGCCGAAGACCAACGTCGGCAAGATCCTGCGCCGCGAACTGCGCGACGAGGCGATGAAGAAGCGTGCCTGAGTCTGCGTAGCCGCAAAGAAAAAGCCGCGATTCGTCGCGGCTTTTTCTTTAGTCCGGTACTAGGAAGGCGGGGCCGGTCAGCCCACGTACAGGAGGATGCTGACGAACTGACAAGCGCTGCCTGCCAGCACAAACAGATGCCAGATGCCGTGGAAGTGCCGCACCTTCTCGTCAAAGAGAAAGAAGCCGATGCCAGCCGTATAAAGCGCGCCGCCCGCTACCAGCCACCACAGGCCCGGCGCAGGCAACGCGGCCGCCAGTGGCCCCATGGCAATCAGCACCAGCCAGCCCATCACCACGTAAATCAGCAGTGAGAACAGGCGCGTGCGGTGGCCGATCCAGAGTTCCTGTGCAATGCCGATGGCTGCCAGCGCCCAGTTGATGCCGAACAGCGCCCAGCCCCAGGGGCCGCGCAGCGTCACTAGCGCAAACGGTGTGTAGCTACCGGCGATCAACAGGTAGATGGCGCAATAGTCCAGCCGCTGGAAGATGCTTTTGGCGGGGCCGCGCAGGCTGTGATACAGCGTGGAAATTGTGTAGAGCAGGACGAGCGTGGTGCCGTACACCACGGAGCTAACGACCTTCCACGCGTCGTGGTGCAGTGCGGATGACGTTACCAGAACGGCCATACCCCCGGCGGCAAGGATGGCTCCGGCCAGGTGGCTGAAGCCGTTGAAACGTTCTCCGTGATACATGCGCTGATCTCCAGAAAAACCCGGTTCTTCCTACAATGCCCCAATGCCCGGCACCGATCTCAAAATCACTCCCCAATTGTCCATTCCGGAGTCCGAGCTGGTCGAGCGCTTTGTGCGCGCAAGCGGGGCGGGGGGGCAAAACATCAACAAGGTATCGACGGCGGTGGAGTTGCGCTTTGACATCGCCCAATCGCCGTCGTTGCCGGAGGCATTGCGGACTCGCCTGTTGGGAAAGCGCGACCGGCGCTTGACCGATGAAGGCGTGATTGTGATCGATGCGCAACGGTTTCGCACGCAGGACCGCAATCGCCAGGACGCCCGTGAACGTCTGGCCGCATTCATTGCGACGGGGCTTTCGGTGCCGAAGTCGCGCATCGCCACCAAGCCTACGCGCGCTTCCAAGACGCGCCGTCTGGAAGGCAAGCGCGCGCGTGGCGACGTCAAGCGTGGTCGCTCGGGCCGCCACTCGTGGGATTAAGCGCGTTGCGATGCGGGGTCCTTACATCAGCCGGGTATCGCGCGTCTCGCGCATGCACAGCACGCCGATCAGGCTGACTACCGCGGCGGCCGACACATACATGCCTACCCAGCTCAGGCCGCCTTGCTCGGCCAGCTTCTGCGCGATATACGGCGCAATCGACGCGCCCAGAATGCCGCCCAGGTTGTACGACACGCCGGCGCCTGTGTAGCGCACGTTGGTCGGAAACAGTTCTGGCAGCAGCGCGCCCATCGGCGCGAAGGTCACGCCCATCAGGAACAACTCGATGATGAGGAACAGCGCCACCAGCGGCGTCTGCCCACTACCCAGCAGTGGCGCCATCGTAAAGCCCGACAGGATGGCCGCGATGATGCCGACCATAAGCACCGGCTTGCGCCCGAAGCGGTCCGACGCCCACGCCGACAGCGGCGTCGCCAGCCCCATGAACACCACCGCCAGGCACAGCAGCCCCAGGAAGCTCGGGCGCGAGAAATGCAGCGTGCCCACGCCGTACGACAGCGAGAACACCGTCGAGATATAGAACAAGGTGTAGCAGACCACCATGGCCAGCGCACCCAGCAGCGTCGGCCACCAGTGGTGCGCCAGCAGCGTGGCGACCGGCACCTTCACGCGCTCCTGCCGGTCGATGGCGGCTTGGAAGGCCGGGGTCTCGGCGATCTTCAATCGCACATACAGGCCCAGCGCTACGAGCACTGCGCTGACCAGGAACGGCACGCGCCAGCCCCAACTGCGGAACTGCTCGTCCGACAGTGCGATCGCCAGTCCGAAGAAGAGGCCGTTCGATGCCAGGAATCCGACCGACGGGCCGAGCTGAGGAAACATGCCGAACCAGGCGCGTTTGCCGGCCGGTGCATTCTCAGTTGCCAGCAGCGCCGCGCCGCCCCATTCACCGCCCAAGCCAATGCCCTGGCCAAAGCGCAGCACACACAGCAGGATCGGTGCAAGGGTGCCGATGCTGTCGTACCCCGGCACCAGCCCGATCAGCGTGGTCGAAATGCCCATCACCAGCAGCGACGCCACCAGCGTCGACTTGCGCCCGATGCGATCGCCAAAGTGGCCGAACAGGAACGAGCCGATTGGCCGCGCAATAAAGGCGATGCCGAATGTGACGAACGCCGACAGCGCTTGTGCGGCGGCAGAGCCATGCGGAAAGAACACCGGCCCAATGACCAGTGCCGCGGCTGTCGCGTAGACATAGAAATCGTAGAACTCGATGGCCGTGCCGATGAAGCTCGCAAAGACGATGCGCGAGCGGCTGGCGTCGGCGGCCGCGCCGGGGGCGGCGGGCGCCATGGTTGGAGATGTCGAAGAGGACATGCGGGTCTCCGGTTAGGTTGGCGTTGTTGTCGTTATGAAGTGCCGCTCGTTGTTGTGCCGATGTTCTGCTGGCCGGCGGCGGGCTCGGTCGCAGGAGCATAGCGCGCGGCCATGCAAAAAGGCACCCGAAGGTGCCTTTCTGCGCCCGCCAAGGAGAGGGGCGGCGGGCAAAAACCAAAGCGTGCGTCAGAACTTGTGGCGCACACCCACTGCCACACCAACCTGGTTATCCGAGTTCGGTGTGATGAAGTACGTCTGCGATGCAGCCGGCAGATAGCCCACCGACGTTTGTGCACCCGTTGCCGGGTTGGTCGCGTAGCCGATCGAATCCCAGTTCAGCGAACCATTGCGCGAATACGCTGCCGTCAGGTACACGTCGGTACGCTTCGAGAAGTTGTAATCGGCAATGAAGTTCCACTGCTGCGGGTTGCGCGGGTTGATCGTGGCGCCGCCGATGGTCGCTTCCTTGATGTTGTCGTAGTAGTACGACAGCGTCAGGCCCAGTGCCGGGGTGGCCTGGTAGTTCACACCCAGCCAGTACAGGTCGTCGCGGTGCGGCGTCAGTGCTGCAGTGGCGCCGCTGGAGGGCGCTTCGGTGTTGCCATAGCGGAAGCCTGCCATCACCTTGACGGGGCCCGTGGTGTAGCTGGCTGCAATGGCAGCGCGCTTGTCGCGGGCATATTCGTTGCCGCCCGACAGACCCAGCGCTTCTGCGGCCGTCAGCACCTTCACTTCGTCATACGCGACGCCCAAGCCAAACGGGCCAGCGAAGTAGTTCGCGCCGGCGCCGTAGGCCGAGTTGGCCGTGTTGCTGCCCGTACGCTCGCCGAACGCCCAGTGGGCTTCGACCGTCAGCGGACCGAATGCAGCGCCATACTTGATCATGTTGTCTTCGCGGAAGTTCGCACCCAGCAGGCCGACCACCGGCTCCCACTGCGTGGCATAACCGCTCGGCGAGAAGTTCGCCATCATGTCGAAGATCGTCGTGTACTGACGACCCAGCGTGATCTTGCCCCAGTTGCCCTGCAGGCCCACAAACGCCTGCCGGCCGAACAGACGGCCACCTTGCTGCAGCGTGCCGGTGTCCATGCCGAAGCCCGATTCCAGCACGAACAGGCCCTTGAGCCCGCCGCCGATGTCTTCAACGCCACGCAAGCCCCAGCGGTTTGAAGACAGGCCGCCCGCCTGCATCGCAAGGCGCGATCCGCTGCTGCCCGGAATGGCCACCCCCGCCGCAGTCACGGCCTGCTCATGGTTGACGTATTCGACGTTCGCGTCGACCACGCCGTACAGCGTCACACTCGACTGAGCCTGCGCAACACCCGCAAACGTGCCCAGCACTGCCAATGCCAGCAGCGATTTCTTCATCGGTCGGTCTCCAGATCTTTAATTTTGAGTTCAGTGGCAGGCAGACCCTCCGTTCCCGTCTTCCCGCCCCATGACTTTCAAACGAAGTCGCTGACTAATGTAGCAACGCGGTACTGGGCTCGGTCGAAATTTGCGAACGAATGTTCGTAAACGCGCGTTTGCTGTCTGATCCCGGCAACAGGCTGTTTCCGATTTTGAAATAGATCGCCGATGGGCATGCTCGATTCCTTGCGGATTTAGATGCGATCCGCGCGCCAACAGGGTTATCCCGTACAGTAGTGTTTGGTCGGCCGGGCTCTGATCGAACGCAATGTCCCGCTCGGTGTCGGCCTTACAATGACGATCGCGCCGCACGCCATTGTCGGCGGTGCTCGTACCTATGCTCGACCGCTTCATCCCCGAATTCGACCGCGCCCTGCGCGCTGTGGCAGGCGTCACCCGCGCCAGCCGACCGAACCCTGCTGACGCCGTTATCGTGTCCACCTCTGCCGATAGGGCCGACAACGCGACCAAGCTTTCCGAGGCCGACCGCCGCCATGCTGCCGGCCTGATGCGCGTGAACCATGTCGGCGAGGTCTGCGCCCAGGCCCTGTACCAGGGGCAGGCGCTGTTTGCCCGGGATCCGGCCATCCGGGTCCAGCTCGACGAAGCCGCGCGTGAAGAAGAAGACCATCTCGCCTGGTGCGCCCAGCGCCTGCAGGAATTGAACGACCGCCCGAGTCTGCTCAATCCGCTGTGGTATGCCGGCGCTTTCGCCATCGGCGCGGTGGCCGGACGCCTCGGCGACAAGATCAGCCTTGGCTTCGTCGCCGAGACCGAGCGCCAGGTCGAGCATCACCTCGACAGCCATCTCGATACATTGCCCGAACAGGACACCCGCTCGCGCGCCATCGTTGCCCAGATGCGCGACGACGAAATCCGCCACGGCGACAACGCGCGCCAGGCTGGTGGCATTGATCTGCCTGCGCCGATCCGCCAAGCCATGCGTGCCGCGTCACGCGTCATGACCACCGCCGCCTACCGCATCTGATGGGCGTGTCGCGTGTCGCGCGGGTCGATCGGCCCGACGACGACACGGCGCACGCTCCCCCATTCGCCCGACCTCTGCCGCCTGCGGTCTGCGCCTCGAACCGGGGCGCTGTCGCTCGCCGTTCTCTCACGTGGTTTCTACATAAACCACGCTATCTCCTTCATTTGATTGGGAAAAGTGACATGACTCCTCTGGCGGGGTGCGCTAAGTCATTGTTCTGATTGCAAATTTTCCGTCTCCCAGGCCTCCGCAAGCCTTGACCGCCTAAAGTCGTTCCTCTAAAGTGGGAAACAGTGTCAGAAAGTGTGGTTTTGTGGTTCAAAGAGGCCGTTTTCGGGGCCAGTTGACGGCAAGGTAAGTGGCGATCAAGTCGCCGCACGGAGAGAGAAACCAACGTGTTCCAGGGTGCGTCGGCGCTGACGCTGGATGCCAAAGGGCGGATGTCCATTCCGTCGCGGCACCGCGAAGCGCTCCAGCTGCAGGCCGAAGGCCGGGTGACTGTGACCAAGCACCCGGACGGTTGCCTCATGCTGTTTCCGCGCCCCGAGTGGGAACGCTTTCGCGAGCGCATCGCTGCGCTGCCGATGGAAGCCCACTGGTGGAAACGGATCTTTCTAGGCAGCGCCGCCGATGTCGAACTCGATACCGCCGGCCGCGTCCTCATCACCCCAGAACTGCGCACGGCTGCCTCCCTTGAACGTGACGTGATGCTGCTCGGCATGGGCAGCCACTTCGAAGTCTGGGACGCCGCTACGTACACCGCGAAGGAGCAAGCCGCCATGGCGCAAGGCATGCCCGACGCCCTCAAGAATTTCTCCTTTTGATGACGCTCGATGACAACCCAAGCCAGTGCGGGACTGCGCCATCAGACGGTGCTCTTAGACGAAGCGGTCGATGCGCTCATCTGGCGCGACGACGGCATCTATATCGATGGAACCTTCGGGAGAGGCGGGCACAGCCGGCTCATCCTGGAACGGCTGGGGCCCGGCGGCAGACTTGTCGCCTTCGACAAGGACCCAGCAGCAATCACCGAAGCGGGCACCGTAGAGGATGCCCGCTTCGCTATTGAGCATGACAGCTTCGCGCAGATGGCCTCGGCTCTGGATGCGCGCGGCATTGAACGGGTGGCCGGCGTGCTGCTCGATCTCGGCATCAGCTCGCCGCAGATCGACGAAGGCGCACGTGGCTTCTCGTTCCGGATGGATGGCCCGCTCGACATGCGGATGGACACCACGCGCGGCATCACCGCAGCCCAATGGCTGGCCGAGGCTGATGAGCGCGACATTGCGAGGGTGATACGGGACTATGGGGAAGAACGGTTTGCTGTACAGATTGCAAAGGCGATTGTTGCTCGCCGGAGCCAATCCGGGGATCGAGGTCCTCTCGATCGCACATCCGAGCTTGCCGCGCTCGTGGCGCAAGCCGTCAAAACACGCGAGAAGGGCCAAGACCCTGCGACCCGCACCTTTCAAGCTTTACGGATTCACGTCAATCAAGAGCTTGCGGACCTCGAAACCGGTCTGAAGGCCGCCTTTGAACGCCTGGAGCAGGGGGGACGTCTCGTCGTGATCAGCTTCCATTCGCTGGAAGACCGCATCGTCAAGCGCTTCATGCAGGCCCTGGCGCGCCCGGAGCAATCCGCCGCGCCGGAACTGCGTCGGGCGCCGCTGCGTGCGCATGAGCTGCCGGCGCCGCAGTTGCGCCTGCTTGGCCGCGTGAAGCCGTCGGAGGCCGAGGTGTCGGCCAACCCGCGTGCGCGCTCGGCCATCATGCGCGTGGCCGAGCGTTGCTGAGCCGACGGAGACGCACGCCATGAACCGCCTGAACATGTTCCTGCTGACTGCGCTGGTGCTGTGCGCGCTGTCGCTGGTCAACGCACAACATCAGGCACGGCAACTGTTTGTCGAGCTGGATCGCGCGCAGGCGGAAGAGAAGCAACTCAACACGGACTGGTCGCGCCTGCAATATGAGCAGAGCGCGCTGGGCAAGAGCGCTCGCATTGCCGACATCGCGAGCAAGCAATTGAAGATGTCGCCCGCGCAAGCAGGGCGCACACAGTATCTGCAGGGGTTTGCCGATTTGCCGGCAGCAGGGACGCCCTCCGGGGCTTCCTCGGCGGCGGCCAGCGCGCCCACGGCTTCCGGAGTACAGCCATGAGTGGCGCACGCAAATCCAACGGCACCACGGCGCGCGCGCGCCTGGGCCAGTTCTCCGCCAGCCCGGTGCTGGGCCTGCGCTTGCCGATGTGGCGCTCGAAGCTGGTCGTGTTCCTGATGTTCGCAGCGTTCCTGGCGCTGATCGGCCGTGCGCTGTGGATTCAAGGTCCTGGCAACCGCTTTTATGAGGCCGAGGGCAAGAAGCGCTTCCAGCGCACGCTGGAGCTGCCGGCCACGCGCGGCAAGATTCTCGATCGCAATGGCTTGGTGCTGGCCACGAGCCTGCCCGTGAAGGCCATCTGGGCCGTGCCCGAAGACGTGCCCAACAACGTGCCTGGCGAAGACATGAAGAAGCTCGGCAAGCTGCTCGGCATGAGCGACAAGGAGCTTTCGGGCAAGCTGGGCGAAGACAAGGGCTTCGTGTATCTCAAGCGCCAGGTGCTGCCCGAGGTGGCCGACCAGATCGCCGCGCTGAAGATCGAAGGCATCTATCAGACGCGTGAGTACAAGCGCTTCTACCCGGAAGGCGAGGCGATGGCGCACATCGTCGGGTTCACCAACGTCGAGGACAAAGGCCAGGAAGGCATGGAGCTGGCGCGTGAGTCCGACCTCGCGGGTGCCGCCGGCCAGCGTCAGGTGATCAAGGATCGGCTGGGCCGCGTGGTGGAAGACGTTGGCGTGCTCAAGGCCCCACGTGATGGGCATGATCAGACGCTGTCAATCGACGCCAAGATCCAGTACCTGACCTTCAACGAGTTGAAGGCCGCCATTGAGCGTACCCGCGCAAAGGCCGCCAGTGCGATCGTGCTGGATGCCCAGACCGGCGAGGTGCTGGCGCTCGCCAACTACCCGACCTACAACCCGAACGACCGCAGCCGCCTCTCGGGCGAGCAACTGCGCAATCGCGTGCTCACCGACACCTTCGAGCCCGGCTCGATGATGAAGCCGATCACGATCAGCCTGGCTCTACAGCTCAAGCGCGTGACGCCCACCACGCTGGTGCAGACCAACGGCAAATACAGCTTTGAAGGCGCGACCATTTCCGATACCGGCAACTACGGCACGCTGACGGTCGCCCAGGTGATCCAGCACTCCAGCAACATCGGCACGACCAAGATCGCGATGATGCTCAAGCCGCAGGAAATGTGGGACATGTTCACCAGCGTTGGCTTGGGGCAGGCGCCGAAGATCGGCTTCCCGGGCGCGGTGGCAGGGCGGCTGCGCCCGGCAAACAAATGGCGCCGCATCGAGCAGGCGACCATGTCGTACGGCTACGGCCTGTCGGTGTCGCTGTTCCAGATTGCACATGCGTACACCATCTTCGCGCACGATGGCGAACTGATTCCGATCACGATGTACCGCACCGACGGCCAGCCGCCGCAGGGCGAGCGCGTGATCTCGCCGGAGGTGGCACGGCAGGTCCGTCAGATGCTCGAGACAGTGACGGCCCCCGGCGGCACCGCACCGCAGGCGCAGGTGATGGGCTACCGCGTCGGCGGGAAGACCGGCACGGCGTGGAAGCACACCGCGCGCGGCTATGACCGCTCCAAGTATCGCGCCTCGTTTATTGGTCTGGCGCCCATGTCGAACCCGCGCATCATCGTGGCGGTGAGCGTGGACGAGCCGACCGTGGGTAACCGCTATGGCGGCGGCGCGGCCGGCCCCGTGTTCTCTCAAATCGCGGGCGGCACCCTGCGGGCGCTGAACGTGCCGCCGGATTCGCCGGTGCGGCAGCTCGTGATGACCCCAGACGTGCCGGAAGAGCCGGTAGGGGGGCTGCAATGACAGCTAAGCCCACTTCTGACCGCCCGACCATCGCCGCGCGTCTTGCGCCCGTGGTGGGCTGGCTGCGCGCCCAGGCGCCGGCAGGTGCCGACCTCACCAGCGACACGCGCAAGCTCAAGACCGGCGATGTGTTCGTCGCCTACGTGCTCGGAAATATGCGCCAGCGTGGCGATGGCCGTCCGCATATTCCGCAGGCGATCGAAGCTGGCGCTTCCGCCGTGCTGGCCGAAGCCCATGGCTACGCAATGCCCGCAGACGCGCCCGTGCGCATCCTGCCCGTGGACGGCCTGGCTGAACTGGCCGGGCCGCTGGCGGCGCAGTGGTACGGCGTGCCGGGCCCGGACGCCTTGCGTGTGATTGGCGTGACGGGCACCAACGGAAAGACTTCGTGTTCGCAATGGATTGCGCAGGCGCTGACCAAACACGGCCAGCGTTGCGCAGTGGTGGGTACGCTTGGCACTGGGTTTGTCGATGCGCTGGCCATTACCGGCTTTACCACGCCGGATGCCATCCAGCTGCAGCACAGCCTCGCCGATCTGCACCGCGCAGGTGCCCGCGCCATCGCCATGGAAGTGTCGTCGCATGGTCTGGAGCAAGGCCGCGTCGATGGCACCTGCTTTGACATCGCGGTGTTCACCAACCTCACGCAGGATCACCTCGACTACCACGGCACGATGGCCGAGTACGAACTCGCCAAGGCGCGCCTGTTCGGCTGGCCGGGCCTGCGGGCAGCCGTCATCAACCGCGACGACGCGGCCGGTGTGCGCTTGTTGCAGAACGCCCGCGCCGATGTCGAAACCATCGAATACGGCATCGACGGCGAAGCCGTTGCGCAGCACGGTGCCAAGCAATGGCTGCGCGCCAGCAACGTGCGCGCGCATCGCACCGGAACGACATTCGACGTAGATGGCAGCTTTGGCCACGCGACCGTCCATGCGCCTACCGTCGGCCTGTTCAACGTATCGAATCTCCTCGGTGTGCTGGGCGCACTGCTGGCGGCCGGCGTGCCGTGGCAGGACGCCATCGCGCGCCTGGAAAAACTGCAGCCCGTGAGCGGCCGCATGGAGCGTTTCGGCGGCGAAGACGGTCCGTTGGTGGTGGTCGATTACGCCCACACGCCGGACGCGCTGGAGCAGACCCTGTGCGCACTCGCGCCGATTACCGAAGCGCGCGGCGGCAAGCTGTGGGCCGTGTTCGGCTGCGGCGGCGACCGCGACCCCGGCAAGCGTCCGCAGATGGGCGCCATCGCCGAGCGGTTGGCGCCGCACGTTGTGCTGACCTCCGACAACCCGCGCAGCGAAGATCCGCAGCACATCCTCGACGAGATCGCCGACGGCATGGATAACCCGCGCGCTGCCACCCAGATCGAAGACCGTGCGGCCGCCATCCTGCATGCCGTGCGACACGCCGATGCGCATGACGTGATCGTCGTGGCGGGCAAGGGGCACGAATCGACGCAGGAGATTGCTGGTCGCAAGCGACCATTCTCCGATCAGGAACATGTGCGTCTGGCGCTTGCAGCCCGCGGGGTGAACGCATGATCGCCCCGACCGTGATGATGCACGCCACCGACGCCGCTGCCTGGATGGCGGGCGCCCATCTGGCGGGCCCCGACGCGGCCATTTTGCGCGTGACAACCGACAGCCGCGCAGTGCAGCCCGGCGACCTGTTCGTCGCGCTGATCGGCGAGCGTTTCGACGCGCACGATTTCCTGCCCGAGGTGGTGGCGCGTGGCGCTGCCGCCGTGCTGGTGTCGCGCGCGCCGCCTGCCACGCTGGATATGACGAAGGTGGCCGTGCTGACCGTTGCCGATACGCGCATCGGCCTGGGTCAACTTGCCGCCGGCTGGCGCCGTCAGTTCCCGATTCCGGTCGTTGCCGTGACGGGCAGCAACGGCAAGACGACGGTCAAGGAAATGATCTCGGCGATCTTCGCGCAGGCCGTCGGTGAAGACGCCCGCCTGGCGACCGCCGGCAACTTCAACAACGACATCGGCCTGCCGCTCACGCTGTTCCGCTTGAACGCGCAACACAAGCTGGCCGTGCTCGAACTCGGCATGAACCATCCGGGCGAGACGGCTGTACTGGCTGCCATTGCCCAGCCCACCGTGGCGATGATCAACAACGCCCAGCGCGAGCACCAAGAGTTCATGGTCAGCGTGGAAGCGGTGGCTGAAGAACACGCCGCCGTGCTGGCCGCGTTGCCGGCCGATGGCGTGGCGGTGTTTCCGCGTGATGCGGCCAACGGTGGCGAATATGCGCCGGTGTGGCAAGCCGCGGCCGGTGCGCGCCGCGTGCTCGATTTCGGTATCGAGGCCGGGGCTGTGACGGGCACGGTGGTGGACACCGCCGACGGTCAACGCATCGATGTGCAGGCCCCTGGCCAGCGCTTCGTCATCACCTTGCCGCTGCTGGGTCTGCATAACGCACGCAATGCGCTGGCCGCAACGGCATGCGCGCTGGCCGCCGGTGTTGCCCCGGAGGTGATCGCACAAGCGCTGGGCAACTTCGCTCCGGTCAAGGGGCGGCTGCAGCGCAAGCAGGGCGCGCACGGCGGCCTCGTCATCGACGACACGTACAACGCGAACCCCGATTCGATGCGCGCGGCGATCGACGCGCTCGTCACGCTGCCGGCGCCGCGCTGCTTGGTGCTGGGTGACATGGGCGAGGTTGGCACGCAGGGTCCGGCATTCCACGAAGAAATCGGCGCTTATGCGCGCGAGCACGGCATCGACGCGGTGCTGGCAACCGGCGAGCTTGCGCGCCACACGGTCGACGCATTCGGCGCAGGGGCGCAGCATTTTGCGTCGGCGGAGGACTTGATTGAACACGGCGTGCCCGCCATTGCGCCGGCCGCGACGGTATTGGTGAAGGGCTCGCGCTTCATGCGGATGGAACGCATTGTGGAAGCGCTGGTCTTGAAAGACCCGGTAGCGGATTTGTCGGCCGGTTCCAGCACACAACAGCAGCATTAAGGGAAGCAAGAACCCATGTTATTGGCATTGGCGCAATGGTTGCAGAACGATTACGGCTTCCTGCGCGTCTTCAACTATCTGACGTTCCGCGCCGTGATGGCATCTCTCACGGCGCTGGTGATCGGCCTCGGGTTCGGGCCGTTTGTGATCCGTCGCCTGACGGAACTGAAAGTCGGCCAGGCTGTGCGCAGCTATGGTCCGCAGACGCACCTGGTCAAGGCCGGCACGCCCACCATGGGCGGTGTACTGGTGCTCATCGGCATTGCCGTGTCGACGCTGCTGTGGGCCGACTGGGGCAACCGCTTCATCTGGATCGTGCTGCTTGTGACGCTCGGCTACGGCGCGATCGGTTGGGTGGATGACTACCGCAAGGTCGTGCACCGTGATCCGAAGGGCATGTCTTCGCGCGAGAAATTTTTCTGGCAGACCGTGATCGGCCTGTTTGCGGCGGCATACCTGGCGTTCTCGGTGTCCGAGACGAGCAACATGCGCGTGCTTGAGCTGTTCATGGATTGGGTGCGCAGCGGTCTGTCACTGAACCTGCCGGCCAAGTCGCACCTGATCGTGCCGTTCTTCAAAGAGATCAGCTACCCGCTGGGCGTGTTCGGTTTCATCATCCTGACGTACCTCGTGATCGTCGGTTCCAGCAATGCCGTGAACCTGACCGATGGCCTCGATGGCCTGGTCATCATGCCGGTCGTGCTGGTGGGTAGCGCGCTGGGCGTGTTTGCCTACGTGATGGGCAGCGCCGTCTATAGCAAGTACCTGCTGTTCCCGCACATTCCGGGCGCAGGTGAGCTGCTGATCTTCTGCTCGGCGATGGCCGGGGCGGGGCTTGCCTTCCTGTGGTTCAACGCGCATCCGGCGCAGGTGTTCATGGGTGACGTCGGCGCGCTGGCGTTGGGCGGTGCGCTGGGCACCATCGCCGTGATCGTGCGTCAGGAAATCGTGCTCTTCATCATGGGCGGCATCTTCGTGGCCGAGACCGTCTCGGTGATGCTGCAGGTGACGTGGTTCAAGTTCACCAAGAAGCGTTATGGCGAAGGCCGGCGCCTGTTCCGCATGGCGCCGCTGCATCACCATTTCGAGCTCTCCGGCTGGAAGGAAACGCAAGTGGTCGTGCGCTTCTGGGTCATCACCATGATGCTGGTGCTGATTGGCCTGTCGACCCTGAAGCTGCGGTGAGCACGGATATGACCGACATGACCGAATCGATCAGCCCGGACGACATGGATGCCACGCAGCCGGAAGCGGCCGTGGACGCCGTTGTTGCGACGCTCGATTCCGCCGAGCCGATGCCCGCCGCTGAAACCGCGCAGGAGCCGCGCATGTTCGGCGAGTTCGACGCGCCGGTGGTGTTGGTGCTCGGCCTTGGTGAGTCCGGCCTGGCAATGGCGCGCTGGTGTGCCCGTCATGGCGCGCAAGTGCGTGTGGCCGATACGCGCGAGGCGCCGGCCAACCTGCCGACGCTGCGTGCGCACGTGCCGGACGCCGAGTTCGTGAGCGGCCCTTTCGCCGTGTCGCTGCTGAACGGCGTGACGCTGGTGGCGATCAGCCCCGGCCTGTCGCCTCTGGATGCCAACGTCGCCGCGCTGCTGAACGCCGCCAGTGAGCGCAGCGTGCCGGCGTGGGGCGAGATCGAATTGTTTGCGCGCGCGTTGGCGGGTCTCAAGGCCGCGCAAGGCTACACGCCGCGCGTGCTGGCCATCACCGGGACCAACGGCAAGACAACCACCACGGCGCTCACGGGCGCCTTGGTGGAGCGCGCCGGCAAGACCGTCGGCGTGGCGGGCAACATCAGCCCGTCGGCGCTCGATAAGCTCGGCGAATGCGTTGACGCAGGCACGCTGCCTGATGTGTGGGTGCTCGAGCTTTCCAGCTTCCAACTCGAAACCACGCACACACTGGACGCCGATGCCGCCACCGTCCTGAACATCACGCAGGACCACCTCGACTGGCACGGCACGATGGACGCCTATGCCGCGGCCAAGGGCCGGATCTTCGGCGCCAACACCGTGCGTGTGCTGAACCGTCAGGACGCCGGCGTGATGGCATTCGCCAGCAAGAAGGGCGGCGATATCACGTTCGGCATCGACGAGCCGGGCACGCCCGATGCGCTCGGCCTGCTGCGCGATGGCGGCATGCCCTGGATCGTATTGGCCGAAGCCGATGAGGACGATCTGCCCAAGCCCACGCGCCGCAAGAAAAGCGACAACGTGCCGGCCGCGCCGGTGGCTGTGCGCCTCAAACGCCTGATGCCCGCTGACGCACTGCGCATCCGGGGCTTGCACAACGCGACCAACGCGATGGCTGCGCTGGCACTGTGCCGCGCGATCGGCCTGCCGGTGAGCGCGCTGCTGCACGGCCTGCGCGACTACGCCGGTGAGCCGCACCGCGTCGAGCTGATCGCCGCATTTGACGACATCGAATTCTTCGACGATAGCAAGGGCACCAACGTCGGCGCGACGGTGGCTGCACTCTCAGGCTTGTCCAAGCATGTTGTGCTGATCGCCGGCGGTGAAGGCAAGGGACAGGACTTCTCGCCGCTCGCCGAGCCGGTCGGGCAATACGCGCGTGCCGTGGTGCTCATCGGCCGCGATGCGCCGCTGATTCGCGAGGCGCTGTCCAATACGGGCGTCACGCTGGTCGATGCCCCGACGCTGGAAGCCGCCGTGCAGGAAGCCGCCGCACACGCGCAACCCGGCGATGCCGTGCTGTTGTCGCCGGCATGTGCCAGCTTTGACATGTTCCGCAACTACGAACACCGCGCCCAGGTGTTCCACGAGGCCGTGGCCGCATTGGCGGCAGACCGAGGAGTCCTCCTATGAGCGACACCCAGATCAAGCGCAGCGGCTTCATCGGCGCGACCATCGGCAATGCGTGGGAGGGTCTGCGCGATGCGGTTTCGGGCGTCAAGCCCACGCGCTCGAAGATGATGGAGTACGACCAGCCGCTGATGTGGGTAGCGATCGTGCTGCTCGGCCTGGGGCTGGTGATGGTGTATTCGGCGTCGATCGCGTTGCCGGATTCGCCCAAGTACGCCAACTACAGCAACGGGCACTTCCTGATTCGCCACATTTTCTCGCTGGTGATCGGGCTCATCGGCGCAATCGTCGCATTCCAGATTCCGGTCAAGTTCTGGGACAAGTACGCACCGAAGCTTTTCATCATCGCGCTGGTGCTGCTGGTGATCGTGCTGGTACCTCACGTGGGCAAGGGCGTGAATGGTGCACGGCGCTGGCTGCCGCTGGGCGTTATGAACTTCCAGCCGTCCGAGCTGATGAAGCTGGCGGTGGTGCTGTACGCCGCCAACTACACCGTGCGCAAGCAGGACTGGATGCAGAGCGTGCGCAAGGGCTTCCTGCCGATGGGCGTGGCCGTGGCGTTTGTCGGCTCGCTGCTGCTGTTGGAGCCGGACATGGGCGCGTTCCTGGTGATCGCGGCTGTGGCCATGGGCATCCTGTTCCTGGGCGGCGTGAACGGCAAGCTGTTCGGCGGACTGGTGCTGACGGCAATTTCGACCTTCTCGCTGCTGATCGTGGCATCGCCCTGGCGGCGCGAGCGGATCTTCGCGTACCTCAACCCGTGGCAAGAGGAATACGCACAAGGCAAGGCGTACCAGCTCACGCACTCGCTCATCGCCTTCGGCCGTGGCGAGTGGACCGGCGTTGGCCTGGGCGGAAGCATCGAGAAGCTGCACTACCTGCCCGAGGCGCATACCGACTTCATCCTGGCCGTGATCGGCGAGGAGCTGGGCTTTGTCGGCGTGCTGATCGTGATCCTGCTGTTCTACTGGATGGTGCGTCGCTCGTTCGAGATCGGCCGTACCGCGCTGCAGCTAGACCGCACGTTCGCCGGCCTGGTCGCGAAGGGCCTGGGTATCTGGCTCGGCTGGCAGGCCTTCATCAACATGGGTGTGAACCTCGGCCTGCTGCCGACCAAGGGTCTGACGCTGCCGATGGTCAGCTACGGTGGCTCGGGCATCTTGATGAACTGCGTGGCGCTCGCGCTGTTGCTGCGCATCGACTATGAAAACCGCGTGCTGATGCGTGGGGGCAAGGTATGACGGCACGCGTTTCGGCCGATCTGACGCCGCGCACGCTCCTCGTCATGGCCGGCGGTACGGGCGGTCACATCTTCCCCGCGCTGTCGGTGGCCAAGCTGCTGGCCGGGCGCGGCTGGAGGGTGGTGTGGCTTGGTAACGCCAATGGCATGGAAGGCCAACTCGTACCCAAGCACGGCTTTCCGCTGGAGTCGGTGCAGTTTGGTGGCCTGCGCGGCAAGGGCCTCGTCACCAAGTTTCTGCTGCCGCTCAACCTGTTGCGCGCGTTCTGGCAGAGCCTCGGTGTGGTGCGTCGCGTGCGTCCGAACGTGGTGCTGGGCATGGGCGGCTATATCACGTTCCCGGGCGGCATGATGAGCGTGCTGTTGGGGCGCCCGCTGGTACTGCACGAACAGAATTCCATCGCAGGTCTGGCCAACCGCGTGCTCGCGCGCGTGGCCGATCGCGTGCTCTGTGCGTTTCCGAATGCGCTGTCCGGCGCCGAGTGGGTTGGCAACCCGATCCGCGCCGATCTGACCATGCTGGCTTCGCCGCAAGCGCGCTACGCCGAGCGAACCGGCCCGCTGCGCGTGCTGGTCGTGGGCGGCAGCCTGGGCGCGGCGGCGCTCAACGATGTGGTGCCCAAGGCGCTGGCGTTGCTGCCGGCCCACACGCGCCCGATCGTCATCCACCAGGCAGGCGCCAAGCAGATCGACACGCTGCGCGCCAACTATGCCGCCGCCGGCATTGACGATGCCCAGGCGCAGCCGGTGCCCTTCATCGACGACATGGCAGCTGCGTATGCGCACGCCGATCTCGTGATCTGCCGTGCGGGCGCAATGACTGTTTCAGAAGTGGCCGCGGCGGGTGTCGCGGCGCTGTTCGTGCCGTTCCCGCATGCCGTGGACGATCACCAGACCACCAACGCGCGCTTCCTCTCCGAGCGCGGGGCGGCGCTGTTGGTGTCGCAGCAGGAACTGGGTCCGGCATCGCTGGCAGATACACTCGCGTCCCTGACGCGTGCGCAATTGGCCGATATGGCGGCTAAAGCACGTGAGCAGGCTCGGCCCGAAGCGGCCGAGCGTGTCGCCGACGTGTGTGTAGCGGTGGCACGGGCATAGGGAATCGAATCGATATGAAGCACATCGTCAAGAACATCCATTTTGTAGGCATCGGCGGCGCCGGCATGAGCGGCATCGCCGAGGTGCTGCTGAACCTCGGCTACCGCGTCACAGGCTCGGATCTGGGCAGCAGCGCAACCACGCAGCGCCTGGCAACGCTCGGCGCGACGATCATGCAGGGCCATGCGCCGGAGCACGTAATCGGCGCCAATGCCGTGGTGGTCTCCACCGCAGTGCGCGGCGACAACCCGGAAGTGCTGGCCGCGCGCGCCAAGCGCATCCCCATCGTGCCGCGTGCGGTGATGCTGGCCGAGCTGATGCGCCTGAAGCAGGGCATCGCCATTGCCGGCACGCACGGCAAGACGACGACCACCAGCTTGGTCGCGTCTGTGCTGGCCGAAGGCGGCCTGGACCCGACCTTCGTGATCGGCGGTCGCCTGAACTCGGCCGGAGCAAACGCGCGGCTCGGCACAGGCGATTTCATCGTCGCCGAGGCAGACGAATCCGACGCGTCGTTCCTCAACCTGTTCCCCGTGATCGAGGTCATCACCAATATCGATGCCGATCACATGGACACCTACGGGCACGACTTCGCGCGCCTGAAGCAGGCCTTCATCGAGTTCACGCAGCGGCTGCCGTTCTACGGCATTGCCGTGCTGTGCGTGGACGACCCGAACGTGCGCGAAATTCTGCCGTTCGTCTCCAAGCCTATCGTGCGCTACGGCTTTGCCGAAGATGCGCAAGTGCGCGCCGTCAATGCGCGCGCCGTCGATGGCCGCATGGAATTCACCGTGATCCGCCAGCTCAACGGTCATGCCGAGCCGCCGCTGTCGATCACGCTCAACCTGCCGGGCATGCACAACGTGCAGAACGCGCTGGCCGCCATTGCCATCGCCACCGAACTGGAAGTGCCGGACGAGGCCATCGTCAAGGCGCTGGCCGAGTTCAACGGCGTGGGCCGTCGCTTCCAGCGCTACGGCGAAGTGCCGACCGCTGACGGCAAGGGCCGCTTCACGCTCATCGACGACTACGGCCACCACCCCGTCGAGATGGCCGCCACGCTGGCCGCAGCGCGCGGTGCGTTCCCCGGTCGCCGGCTCGTGCTGTCGTTCCAGCCGCACCGCTTTACCCGCACGCGCGATTGCTTCGAAGATTTTGTGAAGGTGCTCGGCACCGTAGATGCGCTGCTGCTGGCGGAGGTGTACGCCGCCGGTGAACCGCCCATCGTCGCTGCTGACGGCCGTGCGCTCACGCGAGCGCTGCGCGTGGCCAACAAGATCGAGCCGGTATTCGTGGAGCAGATCGAAGACATGCCGCAAGCGATTCTGGATGCTGCGCAGGACGGCGACGTGGTGATCACCATGGGTGCGGGATCGATCGGGCAGGTGCCCGGTCAAGTGGTTGCGTTGCAGGCGGAGGCGCGCACGGCAAATGTCGTGGATCTGAACGGAGGCGCCGCAGCATGACGACCGGACCGTTTGTTCCAAATCCGACGATCGATCCGAAGTCCCTCGGCAAGGTGGGCGTGCTCATGGGCGGCCGTTCCGCCGAGCGCGAAATCTCGCTGATGTCCGGCAACGGCGTGTTGGCTGCGCTGCGCGCGCGCGGCGTCGATGCGCACCCGTTCGACCCGGGCCTGCAGGCCGTGGCTGATCTGGCCAAGCAAGGGTTCGACCGCGTGGTGATCTCGCTGCACGGCCGCTTTGGTGAAGACGGCACGATCCAGGGCCTGCTGGAGCAATTCGGCATTCCGTACACCGGCAGCGGCGTACTCGCGTCTGCGCTGGCAATGGACAAGGAAGCTACCAAGCGCCAATGGCAGACCCACGGCCTGCCCACGCCCGACTTCGTGATGTTGCATGCCGGTGCCGACTGGCAAGCCGTGGCCGACCGTCTTGGCCTGCCGCTGATCGTCAAGCCGGCGCGCGAAGGTTCGTCGATTGGTCTGACCAAGGTCACGAGCGCCGCCGAGCTGCCCGCCGCCTACGAAAAGGCTGCGCGCCTGGACCGCGACGTGATGGCCGAGCAGTTCATCGAAGGCGACGAGCTGACCTGCCCGATCATCGGCGAGGGCGAGAGCGCCACGGCATTGCCGCTCATCCGCATCGTCGCGCCGCAGGCCAACTACGACTACCAGAACAAGTACTTCACCGACGACACGCGCTACGAATGCCCGGCACCGATTCCCGCCGACGTGGCCGCCCGCGTGCAGGCGCTGGTGGTGCAGGCGTATCGCGGGCTGGGCTGCCGTGGCTGGGGCCGCGCCGACATCATGCTGCGCAAGTCTGACAACGCGCCGTTCCTGCTGGAGATGAACACGTCGCCGGGCATGACTGGTCATTCGCTGGTGCCGATGGGCGCACGCGCTGCCGGCATCAGCTATGAAGATTTCGTGTTGCAACTGGCGGCGAGTGCATCGCTGGAGCTGCACGCGAGCACCGATTGGAAACCTGAGTAATCAACGCAACGTCAGCGAAACCGGACAACACAACGTTATGTGGCACAACACCCGTCTCCTCAACGCCGTCGCGAGTGCGCTCTATGCGCTGCTCGCGCTTGGCGCGTTGGGCGTTGGGACGGTCTGGCTGATGCAGCGACCGATGTTCCAGCTGCAGCAGGTGCGGGTGATGCCGATGCCCGGCAGCGAGTTGCGCCACGTGAATGTGCCCAGTCTGCGCGCCAACGCGCTGACCAAGCTGCGCGGCAATTTCTTCTCGCTGAATCTGGACGATGCGCGTGCCGCGTTCGAATCCGTGCCGTGGGTGCGACGTGCGAGCGTGCGCCGCGTGTGGCCCAACGGGCTGCTGGTGGAAGTGCAGGAACACGAAGCCCTGGGCACCTGGGGCGGTAATGAGTCCGGCAAGCTGGTCAATACGTATGGCGAAGTCTTCGTGGCCAACCTGGCCGAAGCGGAAGACGACACCGACCTGGTTGCGCTGGCTGGCCCCGAAGGAACCGAGCAGGACGTGGTCGACAAGCTGGAGACCATGACCGAGTGGTTCAAGCCGATGAATGTCGAGCCGCTGAGCGTGACGCTTACCGACCGCTACGCTTGGCGCGCGCGGTTGTCCAACGGCACGGTCATCGAGCTGGGCCGCGAATTGAATGACGATGACCGCACAGCGCTGGCCGCGCGTGCCCGCCGCTTTGTGCGTGCGTGGCCCGAGGTGACGAAGCGCTGGGGCGGTCAGATCGAATACGCCGATCTGCGGTATCCCAACGGATTCGCAGTTCGGGCGGCGGGTGTGCGCTTCCTGACCGATGCGCAGGCCGCGGTGCTGGCCAAGGGGGGCAAGCTGCCTGGCACCGCGAATGGCACCAGCAGTGCTGCAAAGCCGAAAGCCACGCTGGGGGGTAAGCCGGCGGCCAACAACAAAGCAACGCGAAGCACAGAGAAAACGCGATGAGCAAGGAATACAAGGATCTTCTGGTCGGGCTGGACATCGGCACCTCCAAGGTGGTGGCGGTGGTGGCCGAGCTGCGTCCTGACGGCGCCTACGAGGTCATCGGCATGGGCCAGACCGAATCGAAGGGGCTGAAAAAGGGCGTGGTCGTCAACATCGAGGCGACCGTCCAGTCGATCCAGAAAGCGCTCGAAGAAGCGGAGCTGATGGCCGACTGCAAGATCAGCGAGGTCTTCACCGGCATCGCGGGCAGCCACATCCGCAGCTTCAACTCCAGCGGCATGGTGGCGATCAAGGACAAGGAGGTCACCTCCACCGACGTCGCGCGCGTGATCGAGACCGCCAAGGCCGTCAACATCCCGACCGATCAGCAGATTCTGCATATCCTCACGCAGGAATTCATCATCGATGGCCAGGAAGACGTGCGCGAGCCGATCGGCATGAGCGGCATCCGGCTTGAGGTGAAGGTGCACATCGTGACGGGGGCCGTGAGCGCGGCGCAGAACATCGTCAAGTGCGTGCGCCGCTGCGGGCTGGAAGTGCACGACCTGATTCTGCAGCCGCTGGCATCGAGCCTGGCGGTGCTGACCGAAGACGAAAAGGAACTCGGCGTGGTGCTGGTCGACATCGGCAGCGGCACGACCGACATCGCCATCTTCAGCGAAGGCGCGATCCGCCACACGGCCGTGATCCCCATCGCCGGTGACCAGATCACCAACGACATCGCCATGGCTCTGCGCACGCCAACGCCGGATGCTGAAGACATCAAGATTCAGTACGGCATCGCCAAGCAAGTGCTGGCCGACCCGGACGAGATGATCGATGTGCCGGGCGTCGGTGACCGCGGCCCGCGCACGCTCTCGCGCCAGGCGCTGGCCGCCGTGATCGAGCCGCGCGTGGAGGAGCTGTTCTCGCTCGTGCATCAGGTGGTGCGCGAATCCGGCTATGAGGAACTGCTCTCCAGCGGCGTGGTCCTCACCGGCGGTACCGCAATGATGCCGGGCATGGTCGAACTGGGTGAAGACATGTTCTTGAAGCCCGTGCGCGTGGGCGTGCCTGAGTACCGCGGCAACCTGCACGAGGTGGTGAAGAGCCCGCGTTACGCCACGGTGATGGGCTTGCTGCAGGAAGGTCGCGTGCAGCGCGTGCGCGGGCGCAAGGTCGTGGTGCAGTCCGGATCGGCCAAGCAGATCTGGACGCGCATGAAGGAATGGTTCATCGGCAACTTCTAAGCACGTGTGTGCTGGGTGTTGACGATGTGCTCCCTGGGGGGAGCAAGTTGAGTTTCTTGTTTTGATGTTTTTTGTTCAGGAACCAGGAGTTGCGGCGGGGAGGCTGCATCGTCTGGGACTGATCACTTCTGGAGGCAATGATGGACTTCGACATGATTGAAACGGAAATGCAGGACGGCACCATCATCAAGGTGGTCGGTGTCGGCGG
This sequence comes from Ralstonia sp. Ralssp135, assembly GCF_047304345.1. NCBI lineage: Bacteria > Pseudomonadati > Pseudomonadota > Betaproteobacteria > Burkholderiales > Burkholderiaceae > Ralstonia > Ralstonia sp. Ralssp135. Next base: position 28,079 of record NZ_JBGLYZ010000028.1, on the reverse strand, counting down.
CGCGGGCGGTAATGCCGTGCAGCACATGATCAACCGCGGCGTGCAAGGCGTGGAATTCATCTGCATGAACACCGATGCGCAGGCGCTCAAGCGCTCGACCGCATCGCGCGTGCTGCAGCTCGGCAGCACGGGCCTTGGCGCTGGCGCCAAGCCCGAAGTGGGCAAGCACTGCGCAGAGGAGGCCCGTGAGCAGATCGCCGACGCACTGCGCGGCGCGCACATGGTCTTCATCACTGCCGGCATGGGCGGCGGTACGGGCACCGGTGCAGCACCGGTGGTTGCACAGGTCGCCAAGGAAATGGGCATCCTGACCGTGGGCGTGGTGTCCAAGCCGTTCGAATTCGAAGGTGCACGCCGCTCGAAGGTTGGCGAGCATGGCGCGAACGACCTCGAAGGCAACGTCGATTCGCTGATCGTCGTGCTCAACGAAAAGCTCTTCGAAGTCATGGGCGATGATGCCGAGATGGACAAGTGCTTCCAGTGCGCCGACGACGTGCTGCACAACGCGGTTGCCGGCATTGCGGAAATCATCAACGTCGATGGTCTGGTGAACGTCGACTTCGAAGACGTGAAGACCGTGATGGGCGAACAAGGCAAGGCGATGATGGGCACGGCCACCGTGTCCGGCGTCGACCGTGCACGTCTGGCCGCTGAGCAAGCCGTGGCAAGCCCGCTGCTGGAAGGCGTGGACCTGTCGGGCGCGCGTGGCGTGCTGGTCAACATCACGGCCAGCCGCTCGCTGAAGCTGTCCGAGACCAAGGAAGTGATGAACACCATCCGCAGCTATGCCGCGGAAGATGCCACTGTCATTTTCGGTACGGTCTACGACGACGCCATGGGCGACGCACTGCGCGTGACGGTGGTTGCCACGGGCCTGGGCCGCGCTGCTCGCAACAAGCAACAACAGCAACAGACGATGACGCTGCTGAAGACCGGTACCGACAACCAGCCGGTGGCTTTCGGCGGTAGCGCCGGTCACTCGGTGGCAGCTGCGCCGGACTACAGCAATTTCGATACCCCCGCCGTGTGGCGCAGCTCGCGTGAGTCGGCATCGGCTCACGTGGCAGCACTCCAAGAGAAGGGCGTCGACACGTACGACATTCCGGCATTCCTGCGCAAGCAGGCGGACTGATCGGGCCTGCGTTGGTTCGATAGCGCTCGCGCACGTCCGACTGCCTGCGGCACCACACGCCGCGCGCGATTCACGGCTCCCCTCCCGTGATCGCCGTGGTGTGATGGCCCGCCGCTCGCGAGTCGACAGCGCTCGACGAACCGGACACAGTCGTTGCCGCCGGGCAGGTTGGCCTCTGGCCGCCTCCCCGGAAGGGTTCACCCCGCCCGGCGGGTGTATCCGTTCGTTGTGCCGCGCGCGGTGCGTTCCGACCCAAGCGGCCTGATGGTGTTGTCTCCCAAGACCGCCCCCGGGATTCGTTAACGCGGGCGGTCTCGTTTTACGAACCGGCTGCGCGGTCGCGCGGCAAGTTCTATGATCGCGATATCCGCGCACGCTCCCTGACGATCATGATCCAGCCTGGTCAACCGCTTCCCGACGCAACGCTCTACGAGTTCTTTGAAGTGGAAAAGGATGGCTGCGCGCTCGGCCCCAATGCTTTTTCCGTCCAGCATCTGGCCGAGGGCAAGACGATCGTCATCTTTGGGCTGCCCGGTGCGTTCACGCCGACCTGCTCGGCGCGGCATGTGCCCGGCTACCTCGCCCACTTCGACGCGCTGCGCGCCAAGGGTGTCGACGAGATCTGGTGTGTGTCCGTCAACGATGCCTTCGTGATGGGCGCCTGGGCTCGCGCGCAAGGCACCGACGACAAAATCCGCATGCTGGGTGACGGCAGCGCAGAGTTCACCAGCAAGCTCGGCCTTGACCAGGACCTCTCCAAGCGCGGCATGGGCGTACGCTCGCAGCGCTACGCGATGGTCGTGAAGGACGGTGTGGTAACAGCGCTACAGGTGGAAGCGCCCGGGCAGTTCGCCGTCAGCAGCGCCGAATCGATCCTGGCGATACTCTGACGCCACGCCAGCGGCTCCCCCAAATGGCGGAGTACCGCCCGCTATCCCGCCCCGCCTCAAAGCCGACGAGACTGTGGCGCCGAATCTGCGTGCACTAAGGTTGAGCAGAGTGTGAGCACCCCTAACATCCCGATACAAAAGTCGTTTTGAAGGCAGGGACGTGAAAATGGTATGATTAGGGTTATCACCTATGCAGACCGCATAGATAAAAACAATCGTAGAAATTTCGTGAGTTGAGGGCGGCCATGTTGAAACAACGCACCATCAAGTCCCTCGTCAAGACCGTCGGCATCGGGTTGCACTCGGGCCGTAAGGTGACGTTGACGTTGCGCCCGGCAGCCGCAGGCACTGGCATCGTCTTCACGCGCGTTGACCTCGACCCGGCCGTCGAGATTCCCGCCACCGCCAGCGCCATCGGCGACACCCGCCTGGCGTCCGTGCTGCAGAAGGACGGCGCCCGCGTGTCGACTGTCGAACATTTGATGTCGGCTTGCGCGGGCCTTGGCATCGACAATCTCTATGTCGACGTCGACGCCGAAGAAATCCCCATCATGGATGGCAGCGCGGCCTCGTTCGTATTTCTGCTGCAATCGGCGGGCATCGAAGAGCAGGGCGCGGCCAAGCAGTTCATCCGCGTGATCAAGCCGGTGGAAATCCGCGAGGGCGACAAGCTTGCCCGCCTCGACCCATACTTCGGCTTCAAGCTTTCGTTCACGATCGAATTCCGCCACCCGGCGGTCGACAAGACCGGCCAGACGTTCGAAATCGACTTTGCTGACACCAGCTACACGCGCGAAATCGCCCGCGCCCGTACGTTCGGTTTCGCGCATGAAGTTGAAATGCTGCGCGAGGTCGGCTTGGCACGCGGCGGCAGCCTCGACAACGCCATCGTGCTCGACGAGCACCGCATGCTGAACAACGACGAACTGCGCTACGGCGATGAGTTCGTCCGTCACAAGATCCTCGACGCGATCGGCGATCTGTACGTGGTCGGCCATCCGCTGATTGCCGCGTACACGGCGCACAAGTCAGGCCACGGCCTGAACAACGCGCTGCTGCGCGCGCTGCTGGCGGACGAAACGGCCTATGAGATCGTGACGTTCGAGAAGGCGGAAGAGGCCCCGCGCGCATTCCTGCCCCAGTTGCAACCTGCGTTTTCTTGACCGGCTGACGCGGTCGTCTGCATGAAAAAAGCGCCCCGCGGGGCGCTTTTTATTTAGGTCCGGCGACAGGTGGAACGTGCCGGGCAATCATTTCCGCCAACGCTTGGCGCAGCGGGGAATCGGGCAGTTCGTTGGCGAGCGCCGCCAGACTGTTGACACCAACTGCTGTCATCTTGGCGCGTTTAGGCGGCTTTTCGGTCTCTTGTGGCCATAAACTGTCGCTCCCGCCTTGCGGTTGTACCCGTACACGAATTGCGGTAATCTGCGATCCCCGGCGCTGCAGACGCTCCAGCAAGGTGGGTACCACCTGCCGTAAGCGCGCCGCAGCTGCACTATGTGCGGCGAGCAACACTAGAGTCGCTTCCCGGCTATCGCGCGCATCGTTCTTGATGCCACCGATTGCCACGCCGCCGCCCAAGCCGGGCGGTAACAGCGACAACACCTCCGCTTCCAACGACGCCAATTGCCTGGCCGCCTGCATCAGCGGGCCGATCGAACCGGCACCCGAGAGCCAGTCCTGGACGGGTTTTGCCACAGGCGTCTTGAGAGCGGGATGAACAAAGATTCGCATGCCGGCATTGTAGGGCGCTTCATCGCGCTTTCGTGCCGGTGGGCGGCTTTTTTGTCCGGAAAACGAGCGATGCAGATCATCCTGATTCACCCACGCAAGGCCGGAGCGACGCACCTGTCGCGACGCGGCGTCTTCGTGGCTATCGGCGCGGCGCTGCTGGCCGTGGCAACCCTGTCCGTCGGCGGTACATGGCTGGCGGCCAAGCAAGGCCTGCTGCCGGGGGCGGCCGCTTCCGCGGTTGCCGGCGCAGACCAGCGTGTCACCCGCGAAAACCTCAACCTGATGGCCGCGCGCATTGGCGAAATGCAGGCGCAGATCGCGCGCCTTGACGCGCTGGGCGCCCGTGTGTCGGGCCTGGCGGGTGTGCAGCCCCGCGAGTTCGATTTCAAATCGCAACCGAGCCGGGGCGGCCCGGAGGGTGCATTCTCGCGGCCGATGTCGATGCCGGAAATTCAGTCTGAGCTGAATCGCCTGACGCGCTCGGCAGACCAACGCAACGATTATCTCAGCGTGCTCGAGAGCACCCTGATGGATCGGCAGATCCACGCCAAGATGATGCCCACCGTACGCCCGGTGGCCACGGGCTACGATTCTTCGGGCTTTGGCACGCGAATCGATCCGTTCACGGGCCGGCGCACGCAGCACGACGGTGTCGACTTTGTCGGTCCGGTTGGCACGCCCATCGTGGCGGCTGCCGGTGGTGTGGTGGTGGCCAGTGAATTCCACCACGAATACGGCAACATGATCGACATCGACCATGGCAACGGCCTGAAGACGCGCTATGCGCATGCGTCCAAGGTGTTTGTGAAGGTTGGCGACATCGTGAAGGCGGGCGAGCGCATCGCGTTAATCGGCCGCACCGGCCGCGCCACCGGCCCACATCTGCACTTCGAGGTGCACGTCAACGACGTCCCGCAGAATCCGGTGGCCTTCCTGGAGAACGCCGGCCAGCCCAAGATGGCAGCCAATAAGGCCCAGGCGCCGAAGATTGCGGCGGCCGATATCGGAAGGAGCATGGCGGCAGCCGGCCATTGATCTAGCGCGGGTTGCAATCGGGGCGCCCGTCCCCAGTTCAGCGTGAGTGTGTAGCCGCCCGGACGACGTTCGTGCGGCCCTAAAGTGCGGCGTTCCTGCCACATCCGGCGGTTCTGCTGCCATCAAGCGGGTGTTTTGCACATGCTAAACTCCCGCCTTTGCGCCAACCCTTTCTGGGCCGTTGTGCTGCCTATGTTTCGCGGTCTCTCCGACGCGTTTTCCGGGTGGCTCACCAGCCCTAGCCATCGATGATCACGGGCCTTCTCAAGAAGATTTTCGGCAGCCGTAATGAACGGCTGATCAAACAGTACCGCCGCAAGGTGGCGCAGATCAATGCGCTCGAGCCCAAGTTCGAAGCGCTCTCCGATGCCGAGCTGCAGGCCAAGACTGAAGAATTCCGCCAACGCTTTGCCAAGGGCGAGACGCTGGACGCGCTGTTGCCCGAAGCGTTCGCCGTGTGCCGCGAGGCCAGCAAGCGCGTGATGAAGATGCGGCACTTCGACGTGCAGCTTGTCGGCGGCATGGTCCTGCACGACGGCAAGATCGCCGAAATGCGCACGGGTGAAGGCAAGACGCTGACCGCAACGCTGGCTGTGTATCTGAACGCCATTTCGGGTCAGGGCGTGCACGTGGTGACGGTCAACGATTACCTTGCCCAGCGCGACGCCGAGTGGATGGGCCGCCTGTACAACTGGCTGGGCCTGTCGGTGGGGGTCAACTTGACCACCATGGACCACGACCAGAAGCAGGCCGCCTACGCGTCTGACATCACCTACGGCACCAACAACGAGTTCGGTTTCGACTACCTGCGCGACAACATGGTGTACGACGCCGGCCAGCGCGTGCAGCGTCCGCTGAACTACGCGATCGTCGATGAAGTCGACTCGATCCTGATCGACGAAGCGCGCACCCCGCTGATCATTTCCGGTCAGGCCGAAGATCACACCGACCTGTACCGCCGCATGAACGGCATCCCGGCGCAGCTTACGCGCCAGATCGGCGAAGAGAAGTCGGATGGCACGGGCGTCGAGAAGCCGGGCGATTACTACGTCGACGAAAAATCGCACCAGGTCTACCTGACCGAATCGGGGCACGAGAAAGCCGAGCAGATCATGCTGCAAGCCGGCTTGATCGGCGAGGGCGAATCGCTCTACGCGCCGCAGAACATCACGCTGATGCACCACCTGTACGCCGCCCTGCGTGCGCACAGCCTGTTCTTCCGCGATCAGCACTACGTGGTGCAGAACGGTGAAGTGGTGATCGTCGATGAATTCACCGGCCGCCTGATGTCGGGCCGCCGTTGGTCCGACGGTCTGCACCAAGCCGTAGAAGCCAAGGAAGGTGTGCAGATCCAGCAGGAAAACCAGACGCTGGCGACCATCACGTTCCAGAACTACTTCCGCATGTACAACAAGCTGTCGGGCATGACCGGCACGGCGGACACGGAAGCGTATGAATTCCAGGAGATCTACGGCCTGGAAACCGTGGTGATCCCGACCAACCGCACGCCGCAGCGCAAGGACTTGCAGGATCAGATCTACAAGACTTCGAAGGAGCGCTACGACGCTGTCATTCGCGATATTCGCGATTGCTACGAGCGTGGCCAGCCGGTGCTGGTGGGCACGACGTCCATCGAAAACTCCGAGCTGCTGTCGAATCTGCTGGACCAGGCGAAGCTGCCGCACCAGGTGCTCAACGCGAAGCAGCACGAACGTGAAGCCGAGATCATCGCGCAGGCCGGTCGTCCGAAGATGATCACCATTGCCACCAATATGGCCGGCCGCGGTACCGACATCGTGCTGGGCGGCAATGTGGAGAAGCAATCCGGCTTTGTGATGGCCGACGAGTCGCTCTCCGACGCTGAGAAGGCCTCGCGCGTGAAGACGTTGCAGGACGAATGGCAATCGCTGCACGAGCAGGTGAAGGCTGCGGGTGGTCTGCACATCGTTGGCACCGAGCGCCATGAATCGCGCCGGATCGACAACCAGCTGCGTGGCCGTGCCGGCCGTCAGGGCGATCCGGGTTCGTCGCGTTTTTATCTGTCGCTGGATGACCAACTGCTGCGCATCTTCGCGGGCGATCGCGTGCGCGCGATCATGGACCGCCTGAAGATGCCCGAGGGCGAGCCGATCGAAGCCGGCATCGTCACGCGCTCGATCGAATCGGCGCAGCGCAAGGTCGAAGGCCGCAACTTCGATATCCGCAAGCAACTGCTGCAATACGACGACGTCTCCAACGATCAGCGCAAGGAACTCTACAAACTGCGTAACGAGATTCTCGAAGCGCAGGACGTGGGCGATCTGGTCAAGAACCTGCGCGAATCCGTGTTCATCGAGCTGTTCCGCACCTATGTGCCGGCCGAGACCATGGAAGAGCAGTGGGATGTCGCCGGTCTGGAGAAGGCCCTGCGTGAAGACTGGGGCGTCGATCAGCCGCTGGTGAAGACGCTGGAAGATGCGCAGTCGATCGAAGACGAAGATCTGCTGAAGATGGTGCTGGACGCCGCCGAAGCGGTGTACGAAGGCAAGGTGGCGCAGGTTGGCCGCGAATCCTTCGCCGGCTTTGAGCGTTCGGTGATGCTGCAAAGCCTCGATACGCACTGGCGTGAGCACTTGGCTGCGCTCGACATGCTGCGCCAGGGCATCCACCTGCGCGGCTATGCGCAGAAGGACCCGAAGCAGGAATACAAGCGCGAGTCGTTCGAACTGTTCGGCCGCCTGCTCGATACCATCCGCAACGAAGTCACGCGTATTGTCTTCACGGTGCGCATCCAGTCGCAGGAAGAGCTGGAGCAGGCATCCGAGCAGATCGAAGAAGATCTTTCTGCGCTGAGCAACCTGCAGTACAAGCACGACGAATTCAGCGAACTGGCCGAAGTGGCCGCGGGCGATGCGGAGATTCACGGCGCAACGCCGGCCATGGCCGCACCGCGTTCGGCGGCATCTGCCGCTGCTGCCGCACTGGCTGGCGAAGTGCCGAAAGTTGGCCGCAACGATCCGTGCCCATGTGGTTCGGGCAAGAAGTACAAGCAGTGCCACGGCAAACTTGCCTGACGCTGTTTAGACCTGTTTTCTGTTGATTCACGATGCCCGCAATGCGGGCATCCTCATTTTGAAAGGTGTGCTCCATGGCTGTGAATCTCGTCGCGCCCGCCGCTGACACCCTGTTGCCGATCGACGGTGTGGACCTCGGCTGGGCCGAGGCCGGTGTGCGCAAGGCCAATCGCAAGGACGTGCTGCTGGTTCGTATCGCCGAGGGTTCGACGGTGGCCGGTGTATTCACGCAGAACCGTTTCTGCGCGGCACCTGTGCAGGTGTGCCGCGAGCATCTGGCGAGCGGCAAGGGCGCGCGCGCGATCGTCGTGAATACGGGCAACGCGAATGCCGGTACGGGCGCACCTGGCCTTGCGCACGCACGCCAGACCTGCGATGCCGTGGCCAAGCTGCTGGGCGTGTCGGCGGAGCAGGTGCTGCCGTTCTCCACGGGCGTGATTCTGGAGCCGCTGCCCGTAGACCGCATCGTCGCAGGGTTGCCGGCTGCCCAGGCCAACGCTAAGCCTGACAACTGGCTGGCCGCCGCCGAGGCCATCATGACCACCGACACCGTACCCAAAGCAGCGTCCGCCACGTGCACGCTGTCGGGCAAGACCGTGCGCATGTCGGGCATCAGCAAGGGGGCGGGCATGATCCGTCCGAACATGGCGACGATGCTGGGCTTCATCGCCACCGATGCCAATGTGGGCGAAGCCGTCCTGCAAGGTTTGGTGCGCTACGCCGCCGATCATTCGTTCAACAGCGTGACGGTGGACGGCGATACGTCGACCAACGACTCGTTCGTCGTCATCGCCACGGGTCGCGCCGGCACACCGCGCATCGATTCCGAATCGCACCCCGACTACGCCGCGCTGCGCGATGCGCTGACGGGCCTCGCACAAGAGCTTGCGCAGAAGATCGTGCGCGACGGCGAGGGTGCGACCAAGTTCATGGCTATCCAGGTTGAGGGCGGCCGCAACGTTGAGGAGTGCCGACTGATCGCCTATGCGGTTGCACACTCGCCGCTGGTCAAGACCGCGTTCTACGCTTCGGACCCCAACCTCGGCCGCATCCTGGCCGCCGTCGGCTATGCCGGCGTGACGGATCTCGACGTGAACGGCGTCAACCTGTGGCTCGACGACGTATGGGTCGCGCGTGACGGTGGCCGCAACCCCGAATACCGTGAAGAAGACGGCCAGCGTGTGATGAAGCAGGCGGAGATCACCGTGCGCATCGCGCTCGGCCGCGGCGACGCCACCGCCACCGTGTGGACGTGTGACTTCTCGCACGACTACGTTTCGATCAACGCGGACTATCGTTCGTAATCCGGAGTCCGCCGCCATGTCGTCCGACCTTTCCGCACGGCTCGACCGCTTTCTTGGGCGGCTTGAGCAATGGCTTCCCCCCGAACTGACCGAGGCAGATTGGAACGAGGCCGTTGCCTTCCGCTGGCGCAAACGTCAGAGCCTGTTCGGCAACATTGGCTATCTCGCGCCGATCCGCCAACTGCCGCCGATCCACCTGAGCGATCTGCACAACATCGAGCGCCAGAAAGACGCCATCGTCGCTAACACGCGCCAGTTCGTGCGCAAGTTGCCGGCCAACAATGTGCTGCTCACGGGCGCACGTGGCACCGGCAAGTCATCGCTCATCAAGGCGTGTCTGAACGAATTCGTGAAGGAAGGGCTGCGCCTTGTCGAAGTCGACAAGGATGATCTGGCAGACCTGGGCGATATCGTTGAGCAACTGTCGACGCGTTCGGAGCGCTTCGCGATCTTCTGCGATGACCTTTCGTTCGAAGAGGGCGAATCGGGCTACAAGGCGCTGAAGTCTGCGCTGGACGGCTCGGTGGCAACGCAGTCAGACAACGTGCTGATCTACGCGACGTCCAACCGACGCCATTTGCTGCCGGAATACATGAAGGACAACGAGACCTATCAGCACACATCGGATGGCGAAATCCATCCGGGCGAGGTGGTGGAAGAGAAGATATCGCTGTCGGAGCGTTTCGGGCTGTGGCTGTCGTTCTATCCGCCCAAGCAGGACGAATATCTGACCATCGTCGGCCACTGGCTCCGGCATTTCGGCTGCAGCGAGGGGGACATCGCCGCTGCACGTGGCGACGCGCTGGTCTGGGCGCTCGAGCGTGGCTCGCGTTCGGGCCGCGTGGCATGGCAGTTCGCCCGCGACTGGGGCGGCAAGCATGGGCGGCGACATGTCGACTGACAATCTGACGCAAGTGCCACCCACGCACACGCCCGACGGCCGCAAGATCACCGAAGTGGCCGTTGGCGTACTGGTGCAGCCGGACGGCCAGTTCTTGCTGGCGCAGCGCCCCGAGGGCAAGCCGTATGCGGGCTACTGGGAATTCCCTGGCGGCAAGCTTGAAGCGGGCGAATCGGTCGAAGCTGCGCTCACGCGTGAGCTGAAGGAAGAGCTGGACGTCACGCTACGCACCTGCGTGCCCTGGCACACCATCGAGCACGACTACCCGCACGCGTACGTGCGCCTGCACTTCTGCAAGGTAACGGCGTGGGATGGGACATTGCGCGCGCTGGAAGGCCAGGATTTTGCCTGGCAGACGCTGCCGATCAACGTTGATCCGGTGCTGCCGGCAACGTTGCCCGTCTTCGAATGGATGCGGGAGGAAGCGACGACTAGTTGAGCTTGCCGCTCGTATCGTTGTCAGGTGCGTCGGGCAGGTCGTCTTCTTCGACCACGGGGATGGTGTACTGCTCGGCGGCCCAGGCACCCAGGTCGATCTGCTTGCAGCGTTCGGAGCAGAAAGGGCGGTAGCGGCTCTCAGGCACCCAAGGCACGGGCTTGCCGCAGCTGGGGCATTTGACGGTCTTCACATTCATGGTGCGGCTCAGAAATTACAGAGCTTCAGCTGGAACGGGATATCCGCATCGACCGGCTTGGGTCGCAGGTCGCCATCCTGCTGGGTAAAGCGCACCCAGAGCATGTACTTGTTGGCGCTGATCTCGGGAATGAACCCCAGCGCCGACTCATCCAGGCGCACCTGCATCAGCTGGTACACGCGGCCCGACAGCATCTGCTGATAGCTGCCAGCGTTAGCAATCACCTTGCCACTCTGGCCCGACTCGCGCAGCAGGCGCAGCACAATCATCGTGGCGTCGCGCAGCGGCACCAGCGGTTGGGCCCATTTGATGATGTCGGCGCGGCGGCGCTCGGCGGGGTGATGCTGCCAAGCAAAATACGCTGGCAGATCAAACTCGCACGTACCACCCGGAATGATCGCGCGGCTGCGGATGCTCGTCAGCCACTCGTTATCGGCGATGAGCTGGCCCGCCTTGCCATGTGTGGCAGTGAGATTGCCCGAGGCGGTTTCCAGCTCGCTGATGACGGCGTCGAGCGCGTCCTGATCGATTTGCGGGTTGGCGCGCAGCGCGGTGAGCGTCTGGCGCTGGCGATCGAGTTCTTTCAGGAGATCGGACTTGAGGTCGGCTCGCCCGGCTACGTCCACCACCTCGAACAGGGTGGTCAGCGCTACATGGTGCTGCAGAGGATGTTCCTGCACGAGAAAGAAATCCAGCCGCTCGAACAGGTCTTCGAGGCGCAGCAGCGTCCGAATGCGTTCGTTGAAGGGATATTCGTACAGGATCAAAACTTGGGTGCCCGGTGTGCTGGCCCGCTGGCATATGCGGCCCCGAAGCCCATTTGGCCTCGATCTGCCCGCATTCTATGCGAGACCCTCGTTCATCACAATGCAAAGGGCTGTGACGACCGCTTTCAGACCGTTTCAGTTCGCCCTGTAGGTTAGGTCCAGATGGTCGATCTGCGGCAGGAGGTCGGCCAGCGTACCGCTGTTGTCGATCACGTCGTCGGCTGCGGCAAGGCGAGCTTCGCGTGAAGCCTGGCGCGCGATGATGGCTTCCACCTGCGCGCGCGGCAGCCCGTTACGGGCCATCACGCGGGCGATCTGCGTCTCAACCGGGCAGTCGACCACCAGAATGCGGTCGACCAGCGTGCGCCAGCTGTGATGCCCGGCGAGGGACTCCACCAACAGGGGGACCACGTAGACAAGGTACGGATGCACGTCTGACGCCCGCGCCGCTGCGCCACGCGATAGCGCAATCTCGCGGATGAGCGGATGCGTGATCTGCTCCAACCGCGATTTGGCAGTGGCATCGGAGAAGGCGAGAGCGCGCATGGCATCGCGGTCCATCGCGCCGTCGGCGCGCAGGATACCGGCGCCGAACGTCTCGACCAGCTTGGGGATGGCGGCACCGCCCGGTGCGGTGATCTCGTGGGCGATGGCGTCCGTGTCGACAATGGCGGCACCGCGCTCCGCCAAGCGGTCTGCCACGTAGCTCTTGCCGCTGCCGATGCCGCCGGTCAGGCCGATCACACGCATGCTGGCCATGACCTTATGGTGCAAGCAGGGGGCCGAAGCCAGCCATCATGAGCAATTGCGGCCCGGCCAGCAGTGCGATCACGCCGGCCCCGGCAATGAATGGCCCGAACGAGAACGGCGATTCGCTGGTCGCGCCGCGCGCAATGCGCACGAGCCCAAACACCAGTCCCACGACCGACGAGAGCAGCACCAGCAGAGGCAGCGCCTGCCAGCCGAACCATGCGCCGAGTGCGGCCATCAGCTTGAAGTCGCCGTAACCCATGCCTTCACGCCCGCGCAGCAGCTTGTAGGCCCAGTAGATTGACCACAGGAACAGGTAGCCGGCCATCGCGCCAATCACCGCGTCGTGTAGGTGCGTGAACATGCCGAACAGGTTCACGCCCAGCCCAAGCCAAAGCAGCGGCTGGGTGATGGCGTCGGGCAACAGTTGCGTGTCGGCGTCGATCATCGTGCCGGCGATCAGGAACCACAGCAGCACCGCCGATGCGACTGCCACCCACGTCGGGCCGAAGTGCCATAGGCAGGCCGCCGTCAGCAGGCCGGTGACCAGTTCCACAGCAGGATAGCGCCACGAGATGGGCGTTTTGCACGCACTGCACCGGCCGCGCAGCGCAAGCCAGCTCAACACGGGGATGTTCTCGATCGCCTTGATCTGATGGCCGCACGACGGGCACGCCGAGCGCGGCACGATCAGGTTGTATGCGTCGGGATGGGGCAACGGCTCTTCGCGCAGTTCGGCGATGTAGTTGGCTTCCTCTCGCTCGATCATGCGCGGCAGGCGGTGGATCACCACGTTGAGGAAGCTGCCGACCAGCAAGCCCACCAGCGCGCCGGCCGCAATGACAAACCACGCCGGCAGTTGCGCCAGCGTGGGAATGACAAACAACTCGGGCATCAGACCACCTGACCCAGCTTGAAGATTGGCAGATACATCGCCACGACCATGCCGCCGATCAGCACGCCGAGGATCACGATGATGAGTGGCTCGATCAGCGCCGAGATGTTGGCCACCGCATCGTCCACCTCACGCTCGTAAAACTCGGCCACCTTGAGCAGCATACTGTCGAGAGCACCGGATTCTTCACCGATCTGGGTCATCTGCAACACCATGTTGTCGAATACATGCGTTGCCTGCATGGCGTTGGTCAGGCTGGTACCGATGCGCACGGATTGTTGGATCTCGATCGTAGCGTCGTGATAGATCCAGTTACCGGCTGCGCCAGCCACCGATTCCATCGATTCCACGAGCGGCGTGCCGGCGGCGAACATGGTGGCCAGGGTGCGCGTCCAGCGGGCGATGGTGGCCTTGCGGATGATGCTGCCGAAGATCGGCATGCGCAGAATCCATCGGTGCGTGGAGCGCTGCACGTTCTCCGAGCGCTTGAACGCCCGCGTGAACAGCACGATGCCGATGATGGGAGCAAAAACGATGATGTACCACCATTGCACGAAGAAGTCGGAAATGCCCATCACAACCAGCGTCGGGGCCGGCAGCGTAGCACCGAAGCTGGAAAACACGCCCTTGAACGCCGGCACCACAAAAATCATCAGCACAACCGTCACCAAGAAGGCCACCGTCAGCACCGAGATCGGATAGATCATCGCCGACTTGATCTGCGCCTTCAGCGCGATCGACTTCTCCATGTACAGCGAAAGCCGCTCGAGCAGGGCATCGAGAATACCGCCCTGCTCACCAGCGTCGATTAGGTTGCAGTACAGCGTGTCGAAGTACTGCGGATGACGGCGGAAGGCCTGCGCCATGCTGCTGCCCGACTCGATATCGAAACGGATTTCCGTCAGCAGTTGCGTGAAATTCGGATTGGCGTGGCCCTTCGCGATGATGTCGACCGACTGAAGCAGCGGGACGCCGGCCTTCAACATGGTCGAGAGCTGGCGTGTGAAGTAGGCGATGTCCTTCGGCGTGATCTTCTTGCCGCGGGCCGCACGACGGCGCTTGGACTTGGTGATCGACAAGCCTTGCTTGCGCAGGACGGCATTCACCTCGGTGATGCTCTCGGCGCGCATCTCGCCCTTGAAGATCTTGCCTTTGCGATCTTTGCCTTCCCACTCGAAGATGTACTGCGTGGGCGCCTTTGTCTTGGCGGTCTTTCGCGCTGGCGCGGCGGCCGCGCGATTCGCGGCAGGTGCTCGTGTGGCCATGGTTGGTTCCTACCCCCCGGTATGGGAACGATTGATCGAGAAGGTTATTGGTTCGTTGTGGCCAGCACTTCCTCAAGGGAAGTCAGCCCCTGCTTCACTTTCCGCAAGCCCGATTCGCGCAGCGACAGTACGCCCTCTTTACGCGCCTGCTCGGCGATCTGCAGCGCAGTGCCATGCGTAAGGATGATCTCCTGGATCGCTTCGGTGATCGGCATGACTTGGTAGATGCCGACCCGGCCCTTGTAGCCACTGCCGTTGCAGGTCTCGCAACCGACCGGGTGATACGGCTGCCAGGAGCCGTCGACGTCCGCTTCGGTAAAGCCCGCGTCGAGCAGCGTTTCCTTGGGCAGCGGCCCCGGCTTCTTGCAATCCTTGCACAACCGGCGTGCCAGACGCTGCGCCGTAATCAGCAGCACCGACGACGCGATGTTGAACGGCGCCACCCCCATGTTCATCAGGCGGGTCAGCGTGGTCGGGGCGTCGTTGGTGTGCAGCGTGGAGAACACCAAGTGACCGGTCTGCGCGGCCTTGATCGAGATATCGGCCGTTTCCAGATCCCGGATTTCGCCCACCATGATGATGTCCGGATCCTGCCGCAGGAACGACTTCAGCGCCGCCGCAAAGGTCAGCCCCGCCTTGTCGTTCACGTTGACCTGGTTGATGCCGGGCAACTGGATTTCCGCCGGGTCTTCTGCGGTAGAGATATTGATGTCGCCCTGATTCAGTCTGTTCAGGAAGGTGTACAGCGACACCGTCTTACCCGAGCCGGTTGGCCCTGTCACGAGCACCATGCCGTACGGGCGCTTGATCACGTCGAGCAGCAACTGCTTTTGCTCGGGCTCGTAGCCGAGCTGGTCGATATCGAGCCGCTCGGTGGACGACTCCAGAATCCGGATCACGATCTTCTCGCCGAACAGCGTCGGCAGCGTCGATACCCGGAAGTCGATGGCGCGCTCGATCGTCTCTTTGTTGTCTTTGTCCTTGCGGTCTTTCGGAACGGTGATGAGCAGCTTCATGCGGCCGTCTTGCGGCACGCGCTTTTCCGAGATATCCAGGCGCGAGAGCACCTTGATCCGGGTCGCGATCTTGTCGCGGATGTCCAGCGGCGGCTGCGCGACCTGCGCCAGGATGCCGTCGATGCGGAAACGCACACGGTAAAACGTTTCAAACGGCTCGAAGTGCAAGTCCGACGCGCCGCGCAGCAGCGCTTCGGTAAAGAGCTTCTGCAGGAAGCGAACCACGGGGGCATCGTCGATGCCGTCGGTGGTGGTGCGGCGCGTGGCGGCGGCAGCGCCCGGGTCGTACTCGATCTGCGTGGCTTCCTGCTTGGGGAAGAGCGACTTGATCTCGGCCGGGGCCTCGTTGGCAAGGCTCAGTTGGCGTACCAGCTTGTCGTGCTCGACGATGACCGTTTCGATAGCCACGTTCATCTTTTGACGCAGCTCTTCGATTGGCTTCGGATCGCTCGGGTCGGACGTGGCGAGGATGAGACGGTTTTCGCGACGGCCCAGCGGCAACAGACGCAACTGCGCGAAGTGCTTATTGGCCGACAGCACGGCCGGCACGGTATCGAGCTTGTACTGGGCCAAGTCCAGCAGCGGCATCTGGTACTTGCCGGCGACGAACACGGCGAGGTCGTGCGCACTCATGATCCCGCTGCCTACCAGTTCGTCGATCAGTTGCGTGCGTTTTTCACGCGCGCTCTGTTCGAGCTGGGTGAGTAGCGTGGGCGCGATCCGCCGGCTCTGCGCTAGAGCGAGTCCGAGTGTCATGAGTCCAGTCCGTCAGGCTGAAGCTGACCATTTCAGCGCGCGCCGGGCCCCACCGCCTCAAGCGTGCGCTCGCCCCCCAAGGCGATTGTTTTATGTTCTGCAGCCGGTACCCCACCCATTCGTGGGGGGTGGTGCCCGGAACCGGGGCAGTTTGCCGACCGCCCCTGCATTTGTAAAGCACGCATCAAAGCGCAGCTTGCATTTGTGCCACATCGGCAGAAAACGCTTCTAACTGAAGCGCTTGCTCTCTAGTGTGGCGTCAACTGCGCTTTGGCTGCGGTGGCTGATGCAGCCGCACCGTGCGGATCGACTGGCTGTCCATCTGGACGATGTCCATCACGCAGCCCGCAATCTTCACGCTGACCGTCGCCTCGGGAATCTCTTCCAGCACTTCCAGTAGCAACCCGTTGAGCGTCTTCGGGCCGTCGGTTGGCAGGCTCAGGCCCAGGCGCCGGTTCAAATCGCGCAACGACATTCCCGCATCCGCAAGATAAGTGCCTTCCTTGTCCCAGGCCAGCTTGCCGGCGTTGGGTAGCGTGGTGGTGAACTCGCCGATCATCTCTTCGATGATGTCTTCCAGCGTCACCAGCCCCAGCATGTCGCCGTATTCATTGACGATCAGGCCGATGCGGCGGCGATTTTCCTGGAAGTACTGCAACTGGCGGAAAACGGGCGTGCCACTCGGTACGAAATACGGCTCGGCCAGCAGGCCGCGGAAATCGTCGTGTGTGAGTTCAGTGTGCCCCAGCAGTGACAGGGCCTTGCGCACATGCAGGATGCCGATTACCTGATCGCTGTCCTGCTCGAACACCGGCAGCTTGTTGTGATAGCAGGTCTCGAGCTGCTGGACGACCTCTTCAATCGGGCGCGACAAATCGAGCGATTCAACCCGCGCGCGCGGCGTCATCACGTCGTCCACGGTGATGGCGTCAAGATCGAACAGGTTGAGCAGGATGCTGCGGTGCTTGTGCGGAATGAAGTTGCCTGATTCCAGCACCAGCGTGCGCAGTTCCTCGGTCGACATGCGCTGCTCAGGCGCCTTGCGCGTGTTGATACGCACCAATCGCAGTACACCCATGGCAAACGCGTTGACCACCGCGACCAGCGGCGTCGAAATCTGCAGCAGCGGCTTGATGATGAAGCTGGCCGGGAAAGCAACGCGTTCTGGGTAGGTCGCGCCCACGATCTTGGGGGCAATCTCGGCGAATACGATGATGAGAAACGCGACGATGGCCGTAGCGATTGACAGCGTTGTTCCGTTGTTGCCGAAGTAATGGATGGCCAGCGTCGTAATCAGCACCGGCACGGCGGTGTTGATCAGGTTGTTGCCGATCAGGATGAGCGAGAGCAGCTTGTCGGTCTGTCCGAGCAACTGCTGCGTATTGCGCGCGCCCGATACGTTGGACTTGGCAAGATGCCGCAGGCGATGGCGGTTGAGCGCCATCATCGCGGTTTCGGAAATCGAGAAGAAGGCGGAGCAGCACAACAGCAGCACGACGGCGCCAATTTGTGCCCAGAGCGGCCAAGAGTCCAAAGCGGGAGGGGAGGGACGGCGAAGCGCCCACTATAACAGAGGGGTTTGCCGCTTCTGCGCACATCGCCATTGGTCGCGCGGACAGCGCAACACCCCGCTGGATTAAGCGGACGGTGCGGAAAATGCGTGGGAACTACTGTGCGGCGATGCTGAAAACCGTACCGCAGGGATGACTTGAATACGAGAAACTGGTCGGGGTGAGAGGATTCGAACCTCCGGCCTCTACGTCCCGAACGTAGCGCTCTACCAGGCTAAGCTACACCCCGATGCTTCTTCGCAGATCTCGTGCATGTCAGGACTGACGTTGCAGCGAGAAAGCACACAAGTCTATCAGCGTCTGGCGGAAAAGGGAAGGGGGTAATGCGTTTGCTGCTGATTCGGCAGCAGCGGCTTCGCGCTCGGCAGCTTGGCGCGTGTACTCGAGCGCGCCGGAAGCCTGAATGGCGGCGAAGATTGCATCGAAATGTTCCGTGCCGCCTTGCTCGATGGCTTGGCGCACCAGTGCGCGCTGTTCTTCCGTGCCATTCGATAGCAGATGGATGAGGGGCAGGGTCGGCTTGCCTTCGCGCAGGTCGTCGCCGGCGTTCTTGCCCATTTGATCAGCGGTGGACGTGTAGTCGAGCAGATCATCGACGATCTGGAACGCGGTGCCGATGCGGCGGCCGTATTCGGCGGCGGCTTCTTCAGTGGCAGCGTCCGCGCCTGAGAGCACCGCGCCGATCTGGGCAGCTGCCTCGAACAGCTTGGCGGTCTTGTAGCGAATGACCTGCAGGTAGCGTTCCTCCGTCACGTCCGGGTCGTGCATGTTCAGCAGTTGCAGAACCTCGCCTTCGGAAATGACGTTGGTTGCGTCGGCCAGGATCTGCATGATGCGCATGCTGTTGGCCTGCACCATCATCTGGAAGGCGCGCGAATACAGGAAGTCGCCCACCAGCACGCTGGCCGCGTTGCCGAACACGGCGTTGGCGGTCTTTCGGCCGCGGCGCAAGTCGGATTCGTCGACCACATCGTCGTGCAGCAGCGTGGCCGTGTGGATGAACTCGACCACGGCGGCCAGCTCGTGCTGATGCTCGCCCTTGTAGCCGAGTGCATTTGCCACCAGCAGCAGGATCACCGGGCGCAGTCGCTTGCCGCCGGCGCTGATGATGTATTCGCCAATCTGATTGATCAGTACCACCTCCGAGCCTAGGCGGCGGCGGATCACGGCATCGACGGCGCGCATGTCTTCAGCGACAGGAGCGAGCAGGACGGAGGCGGAGGTCTGAGTCAAGGCGAATTCCGACAGAAGGCGTGTGGCTAATGGTCGACTTGCGCGGGAACGATGCCGCGCAAAAAACCGCGAGATTATAGAGCAACCAGGCGGTTTGCCCGATGGCGTGGCGCCCCAGGCTTGACGTGGCGGCCCGTTGCGCGGGCGCAGCACCCGATTAGGCGATTGGCCTTTGATTTGCTTGAGTTTTTCTTGTATAGTTGTGAGTTCTCTGTGTCCGTTGTCTGCGCATGCGGTCGACAAGTGGCGCAAGAGTCATGTTTTAGTTCTTTTATCGAGGTCCGACAATGTACGCGGTCGTAAAAACCGGCGGTAAGCAATACAAGGTTGCTGCTGGCGAAAAACTTAAAGTAGAACAGATACCGGCGGACGTTGGCGCAGAAATCACGCTTGACCAGGTGCTCGCAGTGGGCGCCGGCGACCAACTCAAGGTTGGTGCGCCGCTGGTGAGCGGGGCTGCCGTCAAAGCCACCGTCATCTCCCACGGTCGTCACGACAAAGTGCACATCTTCAAGATGCGCCGTCGTAAGCACTATCAAAAGCGCCAAGGGCATCGTCAAAATTACACCGAGTTGCGTATCGACTCGATCGTGGCCTAAGGCTGCGTCGTCTACGTAACCGGATAGGAGTTCAGTCATGGCACAGAAAAAAGGCGGCGGTTCCACACGGAACGGCCGCGATTCCGAGTCGAAGCGCCTGGGCGTGAAGGTGTACGGTGGCCAAGCCATCAACGCTGGCGGCATCATCATTCGCCAACGCGGCACCCGCACGCACGCTGGCGTGAACGTGGGCATGGGCAAGGACCACACCCTCTTCGCGCTGGTCGATGGCCACGTGAAGTTCGCCAATCGCGGCGAAGGCAAGAAGCAGTTCGTCGACGTTGTTCCGGCGGCCTGATTCAGCCTTGTAGTAGAAAGGCCCCGCACCCGTGCGGGGCTTTTTCGTTTCTGGCCGCTAACAAAACGCGACCCTGATCCTGGGCGGTACGCTGCTTCTTGGCGCACGATTCCAGGCGCGTTCTGTTAGCGATGGCGCGAGTGGCGCCGATTTCTTTTTACCTGCCGTGCGTACGCCGCACGGGCGGAGACCTCCATGAAGTTCATCGACGAAGCCCGGATTGAAGTGATCGCTGGTGACGGCGGCAACGGCAGCGCCTCGATGCGCCGCGAGAAATTCGTCCCGTTTGGCGGACCGGACGGCGGCGACGGTGGGCGTGGCGGCAGCGTGTGGGCTGTTGCTGACCGCAACATCAACACCCTGATCGACTACCGCTTTGCCAAGAAGCATCTCGCGCGCAACGGCGAAAACGGCCGAGGTGCCGACTGCTATGGCGCTGCTGGCGATGACATCACGCTGCGCATGCCCGTGGGCACGGCCATTTACGATGCCGACACGGAAGAGCTGATTGCCGACTTGACGATCGACGGCCAGCGCCTGTGCCTGGCGCAGGGCGGTGAGGGCGGCTGGGGCAACATCCACTTCAAGTCGAGCACCAACCGCGCGCCGCGCCAGAAGACCGACGGCAAGGCCGGTGAGCGTCGCAACCTGCGCCTCGAGTTAAAGGTGCTGGCCGACGTGGGCTTGCTCGGCATGCCCAATGCGGGCAAATCGACGCTGATCACCGCCATTTCCAATGCGCGCCCGAAGATTGCCGACTACCCGTTCACGACGCTGCACCCGAACCTGGGTGTGGTCCGGAGTGGCCCATCGAAGTCGTTCGTGGTGGCAGACATTCCCGGCCTGATCGAAGGTGCAGCGGAGGGGGCCGGTCTGGGCCACCAGTTCTTGCGCCACCTGCAGCGCACGCGCGTGTTGTTGCACGTGGTGGATCTCGCCCCGTTCGACGACAACGTCGACCCGGTGGCCGAAGCCAAGGCGATTGTCGGCGAGCTGAAGAAGTACGACGCTGAGCTCTTCGACAAGCCGCGCTGGCTCGTACTCAACAAGCTCGACATGGTGCCCGAGGACGAACGCGAAGCGCGCGTGAAAGACTTCGTGAAGCGCTTCAAGTGGAAGGGTCCGGTGCACCGCATTTCTGCGTTGACGCACGATGGCACGCAGGCGCTTGTCCACGCGATCCAGGAATACCTCGACGAGCTGCGCGCCGAAGAGGACGCCGCAGCGGCCGCGCCCGATCAGCGTCTGGACCCGACACTGCACAACGTCGACCACGACGGTCAAGCCTAAACACAACATCCTTCGGAGACACGTCCACCATGGCCCTGCATTCGCTGATTGCCGATGCGCGCCGCCTTGTCGTCAAGGTCGGTTCCAGCCTGGTTACCAACGATGGCCGTGGCCTCGACCAGGCAGCCATTGCCCGCTGGGCCGCGCAGATCGCGGCGCTACGGGCGGCGGGCAAGGAAGTCGTGCTGGTCAGCTCCGGCGCCATCGCCGAGGGCATGCAGCGGTTGGGCTGGGCCAAGCGTCCGAAGGAAATTCATGAGTTGCAGGCTGCCGCTGCCGTCGGGCAGATGGGGCTGGCGCAGGTGTACGAATCTGAGTTCGCGCGGCACAGCATCCGCACGGCGCAGGTGCTGCTCACGCATGGCGATTTGGCCGATCGCGAGCGCTACCTCAACGCGCGCTCCACGCTGCTCACGCTGCTGAGCCTCGGTGTCGTGCCGATCATCAACGAGAACGACACGGTCGTCACCGATGAGATCAAGTTTGGCGACAACGATACGCTGGGCGCGCTTGTCACCAATCTGATCGAAGGCGATGCGCTGATTATCCTGACAGACCAGCGCGGCCTGTATACCGCTGACCCGCGCAAGGACCCGGACGCCCGCTTTGTCGACGAGGCTCAAGCCGGCACACCCGACCTTGAGCAGATGGCCGGCGGCGCCGGTTCGAGTATCGGCAAGGGCGGCATGCTGACGAAGATTCTGGCGGCCAAGCGTGCGGCCAAATCGGGTGCGCACACCATCATTGCTTCGGGTCGCGAGCCCGACGTGCTTGCGCGGCTGGCGAATGGCGAGGCCATCGGCACGCAACTTCGCGCGCCGACTGGTCGGTTGGCGGCACGCAAGCAATGGATGATCGATCACCTGCAGCTGCGCGGTCGCGTGGTGCTGGATGCCGGCGCAGTGGAAAAACTCACGGCCGGTGGCAAGTCGTTGCTGCCGATTGGCGTGACCGAAGTGCAGGGCGAGTTTGCGCGCGGCGAAGTGATTTCTTGCGTGGACGCTGCAGGGTTGGAAGTTGCCCGCGGGCTGACGAACTATTCGTCAGCTGAGGCCCGCTTGATTGCGCGGAAGTCGTCTTCGGAGATCGAAGCGGTGCTGGGGTACGTAAGCGCTGCGGAGTTGGTGCACCGCGATAATTTGGTCTTGCTCTGAGTAGGCGCGTTGGTGGCGCGCTCCCTTCGGCCCGTTAGGGGCGAAGGGAGGATGGGCCACGAAGGCCCAATCCAAATCTCCAGGCCTTTACGGCCCGAAATAGCGCCCGCTGCCGCCCAACCGTTGCACGAGCGTAGAAGCCTTTCCATCTCCCGCTACTGAGCGCACGTCGCAGAAGTAAGAGCGCATCAGCGCCGACGCATAGTCCGTGGGCCCGCCATTGCCCACGCGCTGCCAATCGGTGGCTGGCTTGTAGGCGTTCATGCTGGCGGATTCAGCATTCGCGGTTTCGTTCATGTCGACCGCGCGGTTCCCGACCCACTGGTTGGAGTCATTGCGCAGCGTCGCATAGATGCGTCGCTCGGCCGTGTCGCAGCGCAGGCCTTCGTAGTTCACGTTGCGCGCGCCGGTCTTGCTGGTGATCAGCACGGTGTAGCGCACCACGTTGTCCTTGCCGATCGACACCGATTTCGGATCGATGGCAAAACGCAGCGGCGAATCAGTGCGGCCACCCACGTCGAACGGTACGGCATCGCGATCGACCGGCGGGGCCGGGAAGGTCACAGCGTCTTCCTTGAAGGGCTTGTCGTTGAACGGGTCCATCAACAGCTTGTCTTCGAGGTCGCCGGTGCGGTTATGGCTACATGCCGTCAACGCCAGCGCAGCCGCCAGCGCGAGCGGCACGAGAGCGCGGCGCGCTCCACGTGTCGTCGTCATCAAATTCACGAATTGTCCTTGGGAGCCGTGTCGTCAGGGTTTGGAGAGGAGGGGGCAGGTGCGGATACGCTCACCGTTTCGACGATGACGGTCGTGGTGGTGACGGTCAGGGCCGGCTGGGCGTACGGCTCGTTCCGGCCGCTCTGGCCGCCGGAACGTTCACGGTGATCGCGCGCATCACGTCCGTCGCGCTCACGGTGCTGCCCGCCGCGCCCGTAGGGCGAGAGCGGTGCGCGAGTCTGCCGCTGCACGAAGCGCGAAAGCTCCGACAGCGCCAGCTGATACACCTCGCGTTTGAACTCGATGACGGCCTCGAGCGGCACCCAGTACTGGCTCCACCGCCACGCATCGAATTCCGGATGCTCGGTGGCGCGCAGTTGGATGTCGCAGTCGCGACCGACCATGCGCAGCAGGAACCAGATCTGTTTCTGGCCCCGGTAATGGCCGCGTATCTCGCGGCGGATGAACTTGTCCGGCACCTCATACCGCAGCCAGTCGCGCGTGCGACCGACGATCCGGACGTGTTCTGGCAACAGGCCGACTTCTTCGTGCAGTTCGCGGAACATCGCTTGTTCGGGCGTCTCGCCGTACTTGATGCCGCCTTGTGGAAACTGCCAGGAGTGCTCGCCAATGCGCTTGCCCCAGAACACCTCGTTTCTTGCGTTGATGAGGATGATGCCGACGTTCGGGCGGAAGCCTTCACGATCGAGCATGACTGCACCTCGAATACTTTAGAATTACGCCGATTATAGAGCGGCCCGTCGCTCGGCTGTCACAGACGCCGAAATGTTGCCGCTCACTCGCGCCTCCTGGGGGAGGGGCGTCGATTGCGCGAATGTGCGCTAGGCGCCTCGTCTCATCTCCTGATTCCGGTGGCTTTTGCCCTTGTTCTCGCGGCTTTGGTTAGCCGCGTCATCCCTTATTGTCAGTCGCATGAAAGCGTCCCAATTCTTCATTTCCACGCTCAAGGAAGCGCCCGCCGACGCGGAGATCGTCTCGCACAAGTTGATGATGCGTGCCGGCATGATCAAGAAGCTTGGCGCGGGCCTCTATACGTACATGCCCGTGGGGCTGCGTGTGATCCGCAAGGTCGAGCAGATCGTGCGTGAGGAAATGAATGCCGCCGGCGCGGTGGAAGTGCTGATGCCGGTGGTGCAGCCGGGCGAGCTGTGGCAGGAGACCGGCCGCTGGGACAAGATGGGCGACGAACTGCTGCGCTTCAAGGATCGCCACGAGCGCGACTTCGTCATGCAGCCGACGTCGGAAGAGGTGGTGACCGATATCGCTCGCACCGAAATCCGCTCGTACAAGCAACTGCCGGTCAATTTCTACCAGATCCAGACCAAGTTCCGTGACGAGCGCCGGCCGCGTTTCGGCATCATGCGCGGCCGCGAGTTCACGATGAAGGACGCGTACTCCTTCGACCGCGACGCCGAGGGCCTGAAGGTGTCGTACCAGAAGATGTACGACGCTTACACGCGCATCTTCCAGCGCTTCGGCCTGGAATTCCGCGCCGTGGCGGCCGATAACGGCGCCATCGGTGGGTCCGGCTCGCACGAATTCCACGTGATTGCCGACACGGGCGAAGACGCCATCATCTATTGCCCGGATTCGGACTACGCCGCCAACATCGAGGCCGCCGAAGCCCTGGCCCCGGCTGCACCGCGTGGGGCAGCCACCGAGGCGCTTACCAAGACGCATACGCCAGGCCGCGCCAAGTGCGAGGCCGTGGCCGAACAATTGGGTATTGCGCTGCAGCGCACGATCAAATCCATCGTGCTGGCCACCGAAGTCGAGGGCGGAGAGCCTCAGATCTGGCTGCTGCTGCTGCGCGGCGATCATGAACTCAACGAGGTCAAGGCATTGAAGGTGCCTGGCCTGGCTGACTTCCGTTTTGCCACCGAAGGCGAAATCCTGCGTGCGTTCGGCACGCGCCCAGGCTATCTCGGCCCGATCGGCACGAAGCTGTCGGTGAAGGTGGTGGCAGACCGTACCGCAGCCGCCATGAGCGATTTCGTGGTCGGCGCCAACGAAGAGGATTACCACTTCACCGGCGTGAACTGGGGCCGCGATCTGCCCGAGCCCGAGGTCTACGACCTGCGTAACGTGGTGGCGGGCGATCCGTCGCCGGATGGCAAGGGCACGCTGGCGATCTGCCGCGGCATCGAAGTTGGCCACGTTTTCATGCTGGGCACGCGTTACTCCGAGGCGATGAACGCGACGTTCCTTGATGAAAACGGCAAGACTCAGCCGATGGTGATGGGCTGCTACGGCATCGGCATCACGCGGATCCTGGGTGCGGCCATCGAGCAGAACTACGATGCGCGCGGGATCATCTGGCCGGCGTCGATCGCGCCGTTCCAGGTGGTGATCTGCCCGGTGGGTTACGACCGCTCCGACGCCGTGCGCGAAGAAGCCGACCGCCTGCACGCCGAACTGGTTGCCGCCGGTATCGACGTGATGCTGGACGATCGCGGCGAGCGCCCCGGCGCAATGTTCGCCGACTGGGAGCTGATCGGCGTGCCGTTCCGCGTGGTGGTGGGCGACCGTGGCCTGAAGGAAGGCAAGCTGGAATTCCAGGGCCGCCGCGACGAAGCTGCCACCGCCGTGGCACCGGCCGACGTGCTGGCTACGCTGAAGGCGCGTCTCGCGCAATAACACAACGACAGGACCCGCCACGCATGCCCCGCTTGTTCTCCGCCCACCTGATCGCCACTGCGCTGTGCGCAGGGACGTTGCTCGCGGGCACGCAGGCGGCGTGGGCGGGTGCCCAGAAAGAGGAGTACCTGGCGGATTCCGTGCGCAGCGCGCTGTCTGCCGCGGTGGCCGACAGCCGCCCGCTGCGCCCGGTATTTGCCAGCAACGACGAGCAACTCGGCTACCTGCGCTGGCTGGCCGAGATGTCGGTGCGCATGTCGGGCAAGATTCCTCAGGCATCGGTGCGTGTCGAGTTGATCGAGACGGCGTATTACGAAGCCAAGCGTGCGGGCCTCGACCCGGCGCTGGTGCTCGGCCTGATCCAAGTGGAAAGCGGTTTCCGCAAGTACGCCATGAGCAGTGCCGGTGCGATGGGGCTGATGCAGGTGATGCCGTTCTGGACACGCAGCATCGGCGACAACGACGCGCGCAAGCTCTTCCACCTGCAGAGCAACCTGCGCTATGGCTGCACGATCCTGCGGCATTACCTCGACATGGAAGGCGGCAATCTGTACCTGGCGCTGGGCCGCTACAACGGCAGCCGCGGGCAGCCGCAATATCCGAATGCCGTGCTGGCTGCCTGGAAGCGCTGGCAGTATCAGGAATCGAGCGCGATGACGGTGTCTGCACCGGTTCCTGCCGAGCCCCTTCGGCCCGCCCCGCGAGCCAAGGCGTTGCCGGAAGTGCCAGCGCGCAATCCGTTCTCGCCGCTGCGTATTGCTGGCGGTCCCGCCGGCGGTTCGTGATCTTCTGTCGGCGAACGGTGGGCCTACAATAGGGCCATCTCTCGCTCGCCCGCATCTCCATCCCGCATGTCCACCACCCAACCGTACGCGACGATGTCTGACGCGCTGCGCGACTGGCTGCAGCGTCACGTGACCGAAGGTTTCGAAGCCGAATCCCTGGTGGCGTCGATGGTGCAATCCGGCTACGACCGCGCCTTCGCGCGCCGTGTCGTCGATGAGGCGCTGACGGCCCGCGCGCCTGCCCCGATTGCCGCGCCCGCGCCGACACCCGTCGCCGATCAGGCGGTCGAAAACAGCAACGCCGTGCATACCGCCGATGGCGACATCCCCATCCTGTTTGCGATCGAAACGCCGCGCATCGTGCTGTTCCAGCACTTTCTGTCGGACGCCGAGTGTGACGAACTGATCGCGATCGGGCGCAACCGCCTCAAACGTTCGCCCGTGGTGAATCCCGATACGGGCGAGGAAAATCTCATTTCGGCACGCACCAGCCAGGGCGGGATGTTCCAGGTGGGCGAGCATCCCTTGATCGCCAAGATCGAGGCACGCATCGCGCAGGCCGTGGGCGTGCCGGTCGAACACGGCGAAGGCTTCCAGGTGCTGAACTACCAGCCCGGCGGCGAATACCAGCCGCACTTCGACTTCTTCAACCCGGGCCGCAGCGGCGAGGCGCGCCAGCTTGAAATCGGCGGCCAGCGCGTGGCCACCATGGTCATCTACCTGAACAGCGTGCAGGCCGGCGGCGCGACGGGCTTTCCGAAGCTCGGGCTAGAGGTGGCGCCGGTCAAGGGCAATGCGGTCTTCTTCGTCTACAAACGCCCCGACGGCACCCTGGACGAAGACACGCTGCATGCCGGGCTGCCGGTCGAGCGCGGTGAGAAGTGGATCGCCACCAAATGGCTGCGTGAACGCCCATACCGTCGCGGCGCCTGATCGACGTTAGGCGATGGAATACACGTTCCTCTCCGCAACCGTCCTGCTGGTGCTGATCACCGATCCGCTCGGCAACATTCCCATCTTCATCTCGGCGCTGCGGCCGGTGGCGCCCGAACGCCGCAACCGCGTCGTGCTGCGCGAGGTCGGTATTGCGTTCATGCTGCTGCTCGTCTTCATGTTCTTTGGCGAGAGCTTCCTGCGCATGATGAGCCTGACCGACATGTCACTGCAGATTGCGGGCGGCATCGTGCTGTTCCTCATCGCACTGCGGATGATCTTCCCGCGTGAGGGGGCTGCCGAGTCGCAGCCCACCGGCGAGCCCTTCATCGTGCCGCTGGCGATTCCGGCCATCGCGGGGCCGTCTGCGATGGCCACGGTGATGCTGCTGGTGTCACAGGCGCCCGGGCGCATGTGGACGTGGGTCGGCTCGCTATGCGCGACGATGGCCGTGTGCGCCGTGGTGCTGCTGAGCGCCACGCACATCCAGCGCCTCGTGGGTGAGCGCACGGTGATGGCGTTCGAGCGGCTGATGGGGTTGATTCTGGTGGCGATCTCGGTGGAGATGCTGCTCAAGGGCATCCGCACGTTCGCGCATCAGCTTTGAAGGCAGAGCGTGGGGGAAAAAAAAAAGCGGCCAAGAGAGTGGCGCGATTTTTTTTTGGGGGGGGGGGGCGGCGGGGTGGGTTGGGGGGCGGGGGGTGGGGG
>NZ_JBGLYZ010000027.1:0-67337 GCF_047304345.1 Ralstonia sp. Ralssp135 | reverse complement strand
GGGGTGAGTAATTCGGCGAAGCCGGGCCAGCTTGCCGAATGCGAATGGAAATCATGATGCACGCAGATCAAGCTTTTACGCCTAGAAAGACGGATGTAGTACAGCGGCTGTACGCCGACTGGTTCGAGGTTCGGGAGTCGCATCCGGCATACCACATTCACGTCATCCTGGATCCGAACCACCCCGTTGCGCCGTTTGACCTGCTCCATCCGGAACATTTGCTGGAGCGCAAGCCCAAGACCCGCTGGGCGCGCGTTGACCGCCCGGATTTCCAGCATGACCCCGACATCTGCCCACTGCTTGTCACGGTATTCAGCCCAGGGGATCACGGTTATCCGGATGAGGCATTGCTCAGCGAGACAATTGATCGTGCAATCGAGCGTAGCGCGAGCGTGAATGGTGCCTACGTATGCGGATGGGTAGCGTGCGCGGCGAACGCAGATGAACTGGCATCCCAGATCGCGGCGAGGTGCGTTGTTGCCAATCCGCTGACGGGCCGGAGAGTCTTGCCGTGGTTCGAGTCGCACCGGTTGGCACTCCTTGCCGACGATGATGCGGACATCCTGCCGTCGTTGCTTCCCCCGGGAACGAACTGGTGGTTCATCGATGCTGCTGCGACGGTACGTTCGCTCTCGGTGCCGGAGACTGACACTGCAAAACCTGCGTCTGTTCAGCAGTTGCATGCCATGTGGGCGCAGCATGACCGTATTGCCGACGCCCGCAGGGTGTTGATGGCGATCAAGAAGTCCGATCAGAGCATTCCCGAGCGTCCAGAGAAGACGCTCGACGGGTTAGTTCGACTCGCAAACGAGCAAGGGCTACGCGGCCAGCAGGATGTGATTTTCTTCGTGCTCAATTGCCTCACGCTGAGTCCCTTCTGGTACGAGCACCCTAACGTTCAGGCTATCTTGCAGGACATGCGAGCGGGTGGTGAGGACTCTCTCGCCGAGGCCATCGCGGCCCAGCCCGACGCGGTTCTCGACGAAATCGCTTCATACGGCATCGACCCCGTGTCACTTCAGCAATAAGAGTTTGATATGGCGACTACACCAGCAACCGCTGCGAAGACGACCGCTCCCGCTCCCGGCAACGGCGCGCAAGCGATCAAGAGGAACGCCCAGACTGCGCAGAAGTGCGCGCCTAACAACAAGACTGGTAAATGCGGCTTTTGCGAACGTGATGGGTATCCCATTCTGCCGGTTCGCTATGCGGTGTTACCGAATTATGTGGCTGCATCCGGGGTCAAGCCGCTTAGTGCAGTGTCGATGCTAGATGCGTTCGACAGTCAGAAACTCAAAGCGAACAAATACGCGCTTCGGATCCTGCGAAAGGGCTTCGTGCACGTCTATCTCGGTAAGGCGGGGATGTGGCAAACCTACGTTGTGACCGAGGACGGTTATCTGCGTGTTCTGGCGGATCCGGATGATCCGGACTGGAAGACCGAGCGACCGTTGACGGAAGCGTGTAAGCGTGCCGGCGACAATATCCCGGCGAGTTTCATTACGATTCCGCACGGTTACGAGAAGGTCTGGATCGCCTTTTCAGAGAACGTTTGGAATAGCACAGTGCGTGGGAAATATGAGGGCGAGCCTGCCAAACGCATGCAACTGTGTGAAATCAAAAAAGTGGCGACGAATCCTGACGCCACCAAGCACTGTTTTGAGATCGGACTCGATAACACGCGTCTGCATGAGATGGTGTTCGAGTATGTCGCGCAGGACCAAGAGTATCTGGCGCGCCGTGGGTATAGCGGGGGGCTTTGGGATCAGCGGGGCAATCAGGCAACGAAGAAGAACAATGCCTGGCAAAGTCTTCATGGCAACTTCGCTCGGGCAGGGCAGTCGGCTGCCCTGACCAGCTATGCCAAGAACGTTGCCGACAAGCGCAAAGCGATGGGCAAGCCCGGCAAGATTGCAGCCTTTGCCGTCCACGATCCCGTGGGCATCGTAAAAGAGCTGAATGGCCATATTCACGACCGGGTCGAATGGCGGCAGGCGTACAACACTGCCGTGGCTCGGCCGTTGTTTGTATCGCAGGCGATCGTTGGGCTGAAAAAGCAGATCGAGACGGCGACAAAGTCGGCAATTGAGGAAGACGAAGCAAAGCGCAAAGTCCCGGACACGGTCAGCGAGACCTATATCTTTCCCGATGATCTTCCGAGCCAAACTCAAAGGACGACGGTAACGACGACGCGCGCCGAGCGTGTCTCCACTCAGCAGAAGAAGACGTGGGGCAAGCTGAAGGATTCGTATAACGAGGGCGAACGCGAGAAGTTCGAGCAACGCTATACCAGTCAGATGTCCGAGTTCGCCAACCAGATATCGGATTGCGATCAGGATTGGGCCACATGGGCGCGCACAGCGGAATGGAAAACGTGGCTCGGCGACTACGACACTGAGAAGCTCCACGAGAACACCAGGCTCATGGCCATGTGTGCTCCGGCATTGGCGGGCGGGCCGCAGGGCGAAGCCGGGATCAAGTTATGGGACGAGTGGCTAAGCAATCATAAGGATGCCGCCAATCCCACGGGTTTCACGATTCCGTATGCGGCCATCGCCGGTGGGCGCAAGGATTTGCTGACTGCCATGCTGCCGTCCGGCTCGGACTTGAACAAGGGCGATAAGCTGCACGATACCTTGAAAGCCATCCTCGCCTCCAAGGAGGTCGACGGCCCGGAGCGCTTCAAGCGCCTGATGGATACGAAAGTGCAGGTTGCAGCCTCACATCTTGTCGCGGCGGTAAATGGGGCAGTCTCACAGCTGGCAGACAAGGCGGCCGATGCAGTCGACACCAAAGTAAAAATGGCCGTCCAGGCTGCCCTCAGGCTCTATGCCAACGTGGGCCCGGTATTCCTCCAGGTGAAAATGACGATCGGCCAGTATGTCGATCTGCTGAACGAATTTTCCCGCAAGGGGGGAGCCGCTGGTAAGAAGTTCGCCGACGTTTCCGGGCGGAAGGTTCGCAGTGTGCTCATTGGTGGCATGCTGTCCATTCCGAATGCCAAGGTCCGG
Organism: Ralstonia sp. Ralssp135; assembly: GCF_047304345.1. Lineage (NCBI taxonomy): Bacteria > Pseudomonadati > Pseudomonadota > Betaproteobacteria > Burkholderiales > Burkholderiaceae > Ralstonia > Ralstonia sp. Ralssp135. Next base: position 64,326 of record NZ_JBGLYZ010000027.1, on the reverse strand, counting down.
GACACGATCATCGAAGTCACCATATGGACACTGGAGAAGGCGGACGAGCTGAAGAAGGACATTGAGACCGTTATCGCCAAGGCAAAGCGTGAAGCGGTCGATCTTACTGGACACGCCGCTAGCGCGCTCAAGATTGCGGCAGTCACGTTGAGTCGAGATGCGGTTCAGATACTGCGACCACTAGAGCGGAGCGTGGCTCTGCTGCCAGGTGCGGCAAAGAACCTAGGAAGGTCGCTGCTCACGAAAAGCCTTCGAGCGATTGGCGCAAGCGGTGAGCCGCTTCTGGCTCTGAGTTCCCTTGTCCTTCAGGGGTGGGCATTTCGCGATGCGCGCAAGCAGATGGACGCGACGCTTGGTGAGCAAGGCGGGTGGGAGGCGAAGCTGCCGGTTGTGTCCGCCACGCTGGGGTTCATTGGCGCTTCCTTCGAGCTGACCGGGGCAACGCTGAAGGCATTTGGTGCAGCTGTAGGCGAGAAACTCATCAAAGCCGGCGCAGCGTTGGGGGCGTTATCCCTGCTTGTGGACGGCATACAGGCCGCATTTTCTGCAGTAAGAGCATTCCGGCAAGGTGAGTCGAAGGCAGGATGGGCGTATGCCGGCGCGGCAGCCACGTTCGTTGCCGGTGCGGCCATCGGTTTCCTGACGGGATTCTCTTCCGCGCTAACTGGGGCGTTCATACTCGGTCCCCTTGGCTGGATTCTGTTGCTGACTGCAATCGGGATCGGGCTGATATGGTATGCAGTCAACGCGGAGCGTACGCCGGTAGAAATCTGGTTGGACCGGTGCTACTGGGGCAAGGGGCAGCGCAAAGAAGGTAAGTGGACCGATGCTCAGGTGAATGATGAGATCGCTGACCTGAACGCATTGGTGCTGGGCCTCGGCGTGGAGTTGGGTTTCAATGACGATTGGAGAGAAGTGGCAACTGGGTTCGACACGCTGAAAGTCAAGTTGACTTTCCCAAGTTACGACTCCAAGCGGTCTGTGTATGAGTGGAAGGTGAAGGCGATCGACGGACGAGGGGGAGCGGAACTCATCATGGCGGGGGGAGAAGACCCGGATGTGCTACCCGAATTCAAGGCGATGCCCAGCAAGATCATCGATACGTCGTCGCGCTATCGGAACCGTCAAGGTACGGCGCAACGGGGAGCTGGGTCTTACACCATCGAGGAAAGCATCGAAGTCAACACCAGTATCTTCAAGAGGGCCCAGATCGAGGTGAAGTACTGGCCGGACAAGAGCGACCCCGAAGGGTGGGCAGAAAAGCTGATGACAGTGAGTGATTGAAATGCAAGAAACTGGGTCGAAGCTGCAACCGCAGAGCCCCTACTGGTATGAAGACTTGCCCGGCCCCACCGTGCCGCTCAAGTCCAGCGACAAGAATGACCGACCAAACCTCGCACTCGACCTCAATTACGTGAATGAAGACGTGTTTGAGCTGTCCAGGGCCTCGTCCATCCAGCGTGGTTTCGGTCTGATGTTTGGGGTGGGCGTCTCCATCGCGTTTGCGGCCATGCTGCCGTTCATCGGTCAGATGTATCAGGAGGGCCACCCCGAAGAGTCGCCGGTCATCGCGTCCGTGCTGGCCTTGATGCTGCTGGGGCTTGCAGTCCTTTTGCTTCACCTCATCAAGAGAGGGGTAAGGACGCCACGAGACCTTCCGGTTCTATTCGATCGAAAAAATCAGAAAGTTTTTGCGTTCGAGTATTTACCCAAGGCGAATCCATTCGCCAAATGGAAGACCGTGATCAAGGAGCTGGATTGGTCGCGCGTCGAAGCGGAAATTGGAAAGATCGCCGGATACAACGGCAAGACGTACTCGGTGCGCTATGGGCTCATTTTGGCGCAGTGCGAAGCGAATACGACCAAGGTCCAGGATCGCATCATCGTGAAGTCGCAGGTGGCGACTCCACTCGTGCTGCATCAGATGTGGGCGTATATCCGATGCTTCATGAGTGAGGGGCCAAAGAATCTGCGAGGCATCAGGCCGTTCCCGCGCGATATCAGTTTCCGGCGGTGCTTGCTGGAATTTTACCCCCTGTTTGACCGGACAGAAGAGGGCGCACGGCTTCGCGCCAATATGCACGTGGTTGAGTTGGTGCTACTGACGGCGGTTGGGATCCCCCTGTTTTGGCTGTTTCTTCCTGCAGGCGTTTTCGAGTATGTCGGGCAACGTCTTGCGCCAGAGCCGAAGTGGCCTACAGAGATCGCCTCGCAAACTGGCCTAACTCACCGAGATTAGTTTCCTCGTGCCGGGAAGGTGCCGGCTTCCATTGAATACGAATGGCCGCACAAGGGCTTCCATACCTCAAGTCCGCACGCAAAGGAGCTGAGTCGGATACCTCGAAAAGCATCGTAGTTCTCTAACGACAAGCCGCTCACGCACATTCGAGCCTCGAACGTGCGCCTCCGAAGCCCGCATTCGAGCCAGTGGCCGTGCAGCGCGAGCATCAAACACCGGCATTCCACTGCTAGAGGTCCAAAATTCCGACCTCCAACTGGCACGTTCGACGGTCTGAGCACGGCGTGCGGGCCTCAGCGCGGCGGCTTTGATTGTCCGAAGGCGGAAGGCGGCCCTCGGAGGTCCGATGGGTCGGTTGTTTTAGAGTGGAGTGCGGACCTCCGGGCCACGGCCGCCGCCGTCCGATGGTCGTGATCGACCCTCGCACTGGCAAAGACGGGTGTTCAAGTGCGGCACATATGGCAAAAACCGTGAGGTTCGGCGGTCGCAGGGTAAGCCGCAAGGCGCAGCGTGCCTGATTCGCCGGTTGAAGCGCGGCCGGCGGCGCGTATTGCGTCGGGAGCGGAGGTCGTCGTGCAGGCCTTGATGCTCCGAACCCTTCAGGCCCTCCCGTCAATCCATCCGAGGCCAGCGTCGCGTCATAAGCGTCGCCCGTGTATTCCGACCACGCCCACAGGTGGTCCGCTTGGCATGCTTCCTCCAAGCTGCGGAAGAAACCCATCGGCACGGCAGGGCAGCCGTTGCTTTTGCCGTATGTGCATCACCGAGTCGTGAATTGAAAATGAACGAAATATCCGAATCCAACGATGTTCACATTTGAGGCCGCCTTTCATCGCTACCGGCGCAAGCACGGCATGGTCAAGGCACTTGAAGACTATGCCGATTTGTGCGATGCCCCCATGCTGCATGCGCTTGATGCCACCTCGTCTGACCTGGCCATCCTGTGGCCTCCTGAGCCCACAGTCCTCGATTTCAATGAGCACTTCCTGGAACTGAGTAATCTGCGCAACGATGAACTGCCGCGTTGGGCTGGCTTGGTCGTCGTTGTGTGGTTCATACCGCTATGTTTGCTGTTGAGCGCGGGGACGCTGTGGTTCTTGTGGGATATCGCGTTTGTTGGCGATTCGCGGATGCCGTTTCCACCCAACTCCCTCAAGGAGCTTGGGGTGCTCTTGGGGATGTTGGTCGTCGCCGTGCTAGGTGTACCCATGGCATCCTTGCTCTGGCGCGAGTTTCAAAGCCAAGTGTTCACGGCGCGCTGCGCGCGCTATCGCTTCAACCGCACCACAGGCAAGGTGTATGTGTTGCGCCCCAGGCGATGGGGCGGCAATGCAGTACTCGACTGGTCACGTGTCCAAGCCCACGTACATTGGGTGCCGCCTGCCGAATCTGAGCAAAGCCAAGAATACGCGACGTCGCTCAACGAGAGGGCTCAGGAACTCCGAAGAGAGGTGAATTGGTCGCGGCAAACCGGCGGCGAAGTGGATAGCAGTCTTGCTATCACTGGTCTGCTGGATCTGATCACTGGCTCTAGCGTCCCGGCTTATAACTTGTCGGACGAAGCGCGCGAGAAGCGGCGCAAGAAAGAATACGGCGGCTGCCTGCTTCTGTACTGGCCGCCGCTGGACGCAGCGGATCCGCAACGACGCGGAGAGGATCTGATCTGGGTTGGGCCGCGCAACAGTGGCGAGCGTCTCTGGCGCTACATACAGACGTTCATGCAGAAGGGCATGGGCGCCGTGCAAGCTCCCGCCATGCCAGGCGAATGGCTACACAAGGGCCGCAACCCCGACCACGTACTCAATTGGCTGGCGGAATGCCTGTGCTACTGGCCAGTCTTCCCTGTGGTGTGGAAGAGCGATGTTGGGCAGATCAGGCGGGAGAAAGGCATCGGACCGGAGCAGCCACTGAATTGGCCGGCCAAGCTGCCTTAGTAGGCAAGAGCCATGGGTTTTCGCAAAGGCTTCTACGGCCAGCTGCGGAGAGTGGGGCCACATGAAGATTTAGAAACACGTCCCGCCCCAAGCGTGCGTAGCATCACCACCGTGCGCCCCTAGCCGCGCGAATGGCGAAACGCGCTGTCGCCATTGCTGCGTTTCTCCCAGCGCTGGCGTTGCTTTAGGTACTCGCATCACTGGGCACTTGCGAATATGTTGCGCAGCGACTGGCGCCGAAGACGTCATGGCTGCCTGCGCCATCCACTTCAAGGGAATTAGATTTGTCTAACGAAAGCAACGCGCATCAATTAGCGGGTGATACCCCAAAAAAGCAAGCCCCTCGCTTGCTCGTCATTGTGTTGAATGGGGTTGCGGCGCTCCTCTGCGCAGCGGCAGCCATCCTGTCACTCATGGGAGAAGGTGGAGCGTCTATTGAAGGCGGCTCACTTCGAATCATCAATCTATCGCTGCTCGTCGGCGTGGCTGCCTTTGCGTGTCTCTTGGTGTCGTTTATCGCGCAGAAGCGTAAATGGAAGCCAAGCGGTACATCAGGTGTCAAAGCAGGGGCTCTGGTCTTCCTTCTCCTCCTGTTCTGTTTGATTTTCGTTTTTCGCGACCCGGCTTTGCTGATGGTGGAGTGGACTCGCGCGTCGCAGGCCGATGAAACCGTGCGCTATCAATACCAGGTCCGGTCCGACTCTGGCAGCCGCCATACAGTGAGCGGTGATCAGGCCAGGAACGTCTTCGGTTCGAGCCGTAGTTTCCGCGTCGTCACGGAAGGCGACGGATATGCCTCCTGTCAATCATCTGATGAGGGGTGTCAGTTGACGGAATGCGCCATGGGCCAGATCTGGTGGGTGGGCGGATTGCAGTGGGGATTCGAGGTCGATCGCGATGCAGGTGCGAGTGACGTGACCAAGGCACTGGTCTGTAGCCCTGTCGATAGCAAAGCAATCACACTCGAAAGTTACGACGAGCAGGGATATCGCTACGAGTGACCTTGTTTCCTGGACGGGAAAAGGTCTGTCGTACTTGTCCTGTGCAGACGGCTATTCCATCAAATCAATCGACTGGGCGGCTCGCCTAAGGCCTGCCGGAAAGCCCCGCCTTCTATCAAGCCTCACCGCAGAGCAAATCTATGTCGGATTCTCCTGAAGACCGCCTGCCGCCACATACGGCCACGACGGTCGAGGCATTGCCGTCCATCGACCATCACGTTCGCTCTGAGGAGCAAGCCGCTGCGACGCGCGCTATGCCAAAGCTTTCCGTTACTACGCTTCTGATCGGCATCACGGCGTTTGTCTTTCTTCTGTCGATTGTGTTTGGCGAGGGCTTTGTCACGTTCTCGCCGTCAGCGCTGTACCGTTTGGGCGGCAACCTGGCGGCGCTCTCGCTTACGGGTGACACTTGGCGCCTTCTGACAAATGTGTTCTTGCATGCGGGGATTGTTCACCTGCTGCTCAACATGTACATGCTGTTCCTTGTGGGCAGGCTGGCGGAGCGCTGGTTTGGTCAAGCGGGCACGCTTGCGATCTATTTGCTCGGCGGTCTATGGGCGAGTTATGCCAGCGCTTGCTGGTTGGGATGGCAGCTCGTATCTCAAACCGACGCGAACATGACCGTGAGCGTCGGTGCATCCGGCGCCATCATGGCGCTGTGCGGCGCGCTGATCGTCATGGCGTGGCTGCACGATGACACGCCACCGTCGCTGGCAAAGGAAGGGGCCACGCTATCGGGAACAGGAAAGGTGTTGATGCAGACGGTGGCCATCAACATCGTGATGGGTTTCGCTATCAAGGGCGTAGATCAGGCCGCGCATCTGGGCGGGTTGCTTGCGGGCGCCATCTTCGGTCTAGCTGTGGGGGCTGCCACCGACGTGGCCCGTATGGGCTGGTCACCGCATCGCCGTATCGTATTGACAGCAGTCGCGGCCGTGGCGGTTCTCTACGGCGGTCTGTCGTTGGCAACGTGGCCGGCATTACGCGAATGGCGGACTTCGTGGAATCAGGAGGCTGCCGAACAAGACGCCGTCGAGCAGCGTGCAGAAGAAGAGAGACGCGCTGAGCGCGACGCGCGGCGAGCCGAGGTTGCAGCTGCGAAAGTACGCACGAAAGCGGCCGAAGCGTTGCGGGCTGCGCTGCCGCCCCCGGTGACCGAGCAGGAATCCGCCGGGCAGGTGGTCAAGTGGGATGATGCCGCAGCGGTCGCTCGCCTTGACGCCGAATTCCCCCCGCCGCCGGCGCCGAAAAACGCCCCAGAGAATGTCGGACAAATTTTGCCGCGCCAGGGGCCTGCGGATGGCCTGTTGGTCACGTGGCCGTCTGCGGACAGTCTGCAGTTGACACGTCCCGGCGCCGCAAATACGCCCTCCGAAGTTGTGGCCGCATGGACGCTGTGCGATGCCGAATACATGGGGCAAATCACGGAGCCGGGCGCTGCCTGGCACGACAGCACAGGCAGGGAACTGGTGGCATCGCTCGGCCATCAGCCTGTCGTCCGCGTAACGGATTTGGCTACCGGCGTGGAAGTCGGCATGTACCTCATGCCGGGGCTTCCCAAAAGTGCCCGGTTCAGCCCAGACGGCAAGCGCTTGGTAGTGGAGTCTCGCGACAGCGACGGGCACGACTATATAAACGTCGTGGATATTGCTCGCCGCATGAGCGAAGCCGATGCGCGCAAGTACATTCCGCAGGGGTTCATTTGCGGCTGGTCAGACGCTGGTAAGGCGCAGTGAAAAAGGCTGCCCACTGGCTCGCCGCCACATGAAGATTTAGAAACAATCCCCCCAATCGCCCCAAGCCTGCGTAGCATCTCCACCGTCCGCCCTTGCGCGTGCGGACGTCACATTTCACGCACGCTGATATGAACGCACTGTCCCGCTTCGCCGCCGCTTGTGCTCTGGCCGCGCTGCTTGTCACACCCGCATTCGCGCAGGACGACACACCGCTGCAGGTTTCGTACCGCCAGGTGCTGACCGAGTATTTCAAGGACGCGCCGACTGCGTCAAAGAAATACGACGGCCACCGGCTCGTCTTCAAGGGCCAGGTCTATCCGCTGTCCGACGACAGCCTCAACACACTGGCCGTGACCGAAGACCTGAAGGTGGGCGCGCCGTTTCAGGATGACCAGCGTGACGCACTCAGGGCGCTGTTTCCTGATCACAAGCTGGCGGCTTACAAGCCCAGCAAGGACATCACGCTGGATTGCCTGAACGGCCAGTTCGTTGGCGTGACGCTGGCGCTGGCGGATTGCCGCGTCGCCAAGCCCTGACCTTTGTACCGCTCTCCAGTTTTCGTTTCCGATCATGGCCTCTCTTCCGTTTGAACAATTGCTCGCTCCGCTGCCCGGTGCCCAACCGTGCGGCGAAGACATGCTTTTCTCCACCGAATTCGACAGCATCCAGGATGCGCGCCGCTTTGATGACCCGTCACTCGACCAGGGCGAATGGGTCACGGAGATCAAGGAAGCCGACTGGCGCGCCGTCATCGCAGAGAGCACGTCCCTGCTGCAGAAGCGCACGAAAGATCTGCGCCTGGCCGCATGGTTGGCCGAGGCGTTGTCGAAAGAGCGCGGTTTCGCCGGCCTGCGTGAGGGCTACGAGCTGATCGCGGGCCTGTGCGAACAGTTCTGGGAACACATCTATCCGCTGCCCGAAGCCGACGATCCTGAAGCCCGCACGGGCAGCATGGCGTGGCTTGCGACGCGTTCAAGCCAGTTGATTCGCGAGGTGCCGTTGGTGGAAGCGGGCAAGGGCGGCTACAGCCTTGTCGATTGGGAAGTCGCGACCAGCCTGGTCGAAGCCATCCGCCGCGATCCGGAGCAGGCGGATGAGTTGTCGCGCGGAAAAATCACGCAGGAACAGTTTGAATCCGCACGGCGCGCCACGCCGCCGGCGTTCTACAAGACGCTGCATGATGATGTGGTTGGCTGTGGCGCTGCGCTGTTGCGGTTGGAATCCGTGCTGGATGCTCGTGCAGGAGACCATGCGCCGAGCTTCCGCCCCGCACGTGAAGCGTTGCAGGCGGTGCGCGCGTTGGTCGAGCGCTTTGGTGGCAAGCCGGAGCCCAAGCCAACTGCCGTGGAGGCGAAGAGTGCTCCGCAACAGTCAACGCAGTCTTCCGCCGGCACTGCCATCGAAACTGTGGTTTCCGGCCCCATCCGCACGCGCGCCCAGGCGCTGAACCAGTTGCGCGACGTGGCTGAATTCTTCCGCCAGACCGAGCCGCACAGCCCTGTTGCCTACCTTGCCGCGCGTGCTGCGAAGTGGGGCGACATGCCGCTGCATGCGTGGCTGCGCACGGTGGTCAAGGATGATGCGACGCTGTCGCAGATTGAGGAGCTGTTGGGCTTGGGCGATCCGCCGTCGGAAAGTGCGAGCTGAACCGGCTAGCTGCTCGAACAACCGCCGCAGCCGCTGGATCCGCAGCTACTCGAGCTGCAACTGCTAGAGCTACTGCTTGAACTGCAGTTGCTCGACGTGTCGCTGCCAGAGCCGCCGGAACTGGCGCCGACGGGTGTTCCCATCATCGGTCGGTAGCCAGCCCACGCTGTGTTGGCCAGCACGCTCGTGCCGCCAAACGCCGCCAGCCAAAGTAGATCGCTTGTCGACAAACCGGCTTTCGGCGCCTGCTGGCTACGCTGACGATGCACATCGAGCGCGGCGCTGGCTCCTGCGGTGGGGCCCGCACGGCCGACGCCGATCAACCGCACGGTGACGCACCAGTAGACGATTCCGAATAGCGCCATCTCGACCAGCAGCCACATCACCGGACGCTCTCGGGACAGGCCAACAAATACCTTTATCACCCCGAGCCACAGCACCGATAGCCCGATCGCCCATGCAGCGACGGTGGTTCCGCGCATCGCGCCGGTGGCCCACATCCAACCTTCGTGGCGCAGCCGATCTGTCATGTCGATGGCTTCGTCGAGAAACCGGTCTCGAAAGGCTGGCCATGGTGAACGGCGCTGTGGTTGCCGGGCCAGCCAAGTCCACGCGTCGACGTGGCGCTCGGGCGCTGGCGTTTCGTTCGCGACCACGTATGTGTTGCGGTCACGTTTTCTCTTTGCTGGAGAGGCGACGCGGATTGCACCCGCGTCGAGGAGTGTCAGCGTCGCAACCTGCGCCATTCGCGTGGCATCGCCGGTGATCAGCGCGGCTTCGGCGGGCGCCAGCTGCCGTGGCACGTTGCCATCGGCGGCTCCCCATGGGCGGCGCGGGTATGCAAATCGATGCAGGCCCCGGATCAGCAGACACGCCATCAGGCACACGCCCAGATAGAACGCGAGAAACCGCGGCCCTGCATAGTTCAGCACATCGAAATCTGACGCGACATTCGTGGTGATTGCGATGAAGCAGGCTCCGATCACGAGCCACACGGATGGCATGACCGAACGCGCGGTTGACGCACCTGGCGGCGTGACAGGGTTGGGCGGATGCCGTGCGGGGCTGGCAGCCTCTGGCGCGCTGTCTGGCTGGACAGGTTCCGGCACCGGCCAGACGTCGGGAGGCGGCTCCATACCAAACGTGCGCTGGTAGCTTTCGATCGTTTGCTGGTAGTGCTGCGCGTAGGTATCGTCTTCGCCCGGGGCACCAATACCTGGCGCATGGTGAAGCGGCGCGCCCAGTACCTCCCCGCAGAACACCGTCCAATACTCTTTCGAATATTGCAGATGGAGATGCCATGCCGCATCGATCGCCTCGGAAGGCGTGACCGCATGCCCGGCAAACACCGCCAGATAGGCGAAACGCTTGTATTCCTCGATGACTGCCAGCGTATGCAAGCGCGACCAACCCTCGGCTTCGGCCAGGCGGTGACTGAACGGCACAGGAGCGTCAGGCGCGTCGGGCGAATACTGGCTCAGCCGAAGCAGGCAGGCCTGGCGATCCGCTTCGGTCGGCGCCGCCTGATCGTCGTGTGTCACTTACTCGCCCGAAACTCAATCCGCCGATTGCGCGACCGGCCTTCATCGGTATTGTTGGCCGCCACCGGCTGATCCGGCCCCACGCCCATCGCGGTGAGCGTGCCTGGCTCGGCGCCCTTGGCGATCAGGTAGTTCTTGACCGTCTCTGCGCGCGCCTGGCTCAGGTTGAGGTTCAGCGCGCGGCTGCCGGAGTTGTCGGTGTGGCCGACGATCTCGATCTTGCGGCCGTTCAGGCGTGGCAGCACGGCGGCCATTTCATCCAGAATCGCGCGCCCCTTGGGCGTGAGCGTGGCGCTGCCGGTTTCAAACTCGATGATGCGGTTGGCCAGCGTCTGGTCCAGCAGTCCTTGCTCGGACACCGCCGCCACGCGCAGCCCGTTCTTGATCGTGTAGCTCTGGCCGAGCGCCGTCGCCATGTCGCTCGTGAGCTGTTGGCGCTGTGCCTCGTTACCAACGTCGCCGTGCAGGGAAACCTGCGTACCGTCGATGTTGAGTTGCCCGCGCTTGACCTGCTTGATGGCCGGCGACAGGATCTTCTGCACGTTGGCTGACCAGTTGGGCGGCGACACCACGTTGCCCACTTCGATTTGGTCGACCACGTTGGCGCTGCCGTAAAGCTCGCGCAGCTTGGCTAGCACGGTCGCTTTGGTGGCTTCGTCCGGAACCGTGCCACCGGCCACGACTTGACCCGGTACGGGAGCGTCGCCAGCGGCGGCATGGGCCGGCAGGGCGCTGCCCAGGCACACCAGCATTGCGGCATTCGCCAGGAAGGTTGCAGGCCGGAAGCCGCGCTTGATTGCATCCAGACCCATGTTCATTCTCCGATGAAGACTTCGCGGAAGGTATCGACCGCCACGCGCAGCGAGAGCTGCGGTTGATCCAGGTAACTCACGAACTTGGCCAAGCCGTAATCTCCGCTGACGTGCTGGTCGACCCATTCCGGATCGTCGATGTTGATGTTCTGTTCGGCATACGCCAGCGGCGACATGACGCTGTGCAGCGTGCGTGACGAGGCACCGTTGAAGCCGATGACCAGTCGCTCGGCACCGTTGATGTCGCCCAGGAACAGCGACAGCTCGAAGTCCGCCCGCTGCAGGAAGCGCGACACCAGCTCCAGCCAGAAACTCGCCACCAGGCTGCGATAGAGCGGGTCTGCTGGCAGCGGCAGCGTGAGCCCCTTCTCAAGCCGTGACGAGCCGTTCGCCATTACGGGTTGGAGCAGCGTGCCGAGCGCCAGGAGTGTGCGGCGCAGGCGGATGTTGTGACCTTCCGAGCGCAGCATCTGCTCAAGGCCGGCAACGGTCTGGAAGTCGATGAAATCCGAAAAGCTCGCGTCGTGCGACTGCGTGCTCGTGCCGGTCGTGCCGGTCTCCACGCCGTGCTGACCTTCGGCAAGCAGCCGCAGGCCTTCAGTGGCGTCGGTGGCCGTGCCGAGCGAGATCATCTGCTGCCCGGCGCGTGTCCAAAGGCGCGCCAGCGCAATCGGGCTGCGCGCGATGAAGTTGATCGGCCGATCGACTTCCATGGCCGCCGCCGTCAGGAACGGAAAGCGGCGCGATGACAGATCGCTGCTCGCCATGAGCGTGCCCGCGATAGCGAGCTTGCTCTGCGAGCCGAGAAACGCAAACTGCACCGGCTTCCAATTGTCGTAGGTCGTCTTCCAGTCCGGGGCTTCGGCCAGCAATTCCATGCCTTGCGCCAGCCAGCGGTCCAGCGTATCGAGCAGCTGGACGTTGTTGGCGCTTTTGACGAAATCGCCGCGCGACGGAAGCTTCCCGAAGTACGAAAGCTGCAACTGGGTCTGGCTCATTGCGCCGTCCCTCCTTGCTCTTCCGTGATGCTGCGGCGTGCGGCCTGCGTGGACACTGCTGCCTGCGCCGCAGGCGGCGTGCCTGCGGGCGCTGCCGGGGCGGGCGGCGTCAGTGTGTTCTGCGGTGCCGATGCATCGGCAATCGACGTCGGCAGGCGCAGGCCGCGCAGGCCCTGGCCTTGCGGCGAATCCGATGCCGTCGTGCCGCCAGTCTGCGGGCTGCTGATGATGCGCAGGCTGATCGATACCGTCAGGTTGTCCTTCGTCCAGGACAGATCGAACGCGCCATCCGGGCGACGCTTGCGTTGCGCCGTGGCAATCAGGCGCTCCAGACCAAAGCGGCCGGGCTCGTTGAGCATCTCTACCGTGCGGCCGTCAAACGTGGTGGCGGTTACGCGCGCGCCCGGCGTGCCTTGCGGATTCGGCCAGACGAAATTGGCCCACTGCGGCGGCGTGTTGCGATAGCGCAGTTGCTGGCCATCGATCTCGATCGTGTACTCGGTCGCGCCTTGCGACGGCACGGGCAGGATCTGGAACACCGTCTGCGGTGCTGCGGCTGCGGCACCGCCTGCACCGCCGGCCGCACCACCCGTGAGCGGTGCGATCCAGCGCGTGAAGCCAGTGGTGAATTCGGGCACAAATGCAATGCCCAGATCGCCCCAGGTGCGGGAGGCGATCATGTCGCCACGGCGCACGGACAGCGGACCGATCGTCGTGCTGGCGAACTTGGCAATCGCGCCGTCCGGGCCGAATACCTGACCAATCTCGGCCGCGCTGGCCTCGATCTTGGCGTTGGGCGCAAACGGATACTTGTCTGCCAGCGTGGTGGCAAACGGCTGATACACCTGCGCGTTCCACACCTTGTTGACTTCGGTCGTGGCCGGTCGGATCGCCACCGCATACGACTGCAGCAGCGGGCGCACCAGCAGCGGACGCAGCGTTGCGCGCTCGCTGTCAGTCATGCCCGTCAGCATCTGCTCATCCACGTACTTGAGCGTGTCGGCCAGTTCCGAGCCGTTGCCGTCCAGCGTTTGCTGCATCAACTGACGTGCACCCGGCCCCGGATCGCCCTGATTCTTGATCTGGTTGAAGCGCGTACGCACCTTGGAGAGCGAATCCATATAGCCGCGCAGCAGCGATTTGTCGTCGCGCATGACAACCACGCGTGCGAGCCCCGAGAACTCCTTGCCCACCGGGCCCATCGGGATGGCGCCAGCCTCAGCATTACCGCCCACGTCCACGTTGACGTTCACCTGCGACGGCGTCTGGCGCGCGAACAGCTGCTTGAACCAGCCCAGCACGCCCGTCTTGGCCTGCTTCAGGCCGGCATTGAACATCGACGGGTTGTCCCACGACGTCTGCTCGTACGCGGTGTCGAGCACCTTGCGGATCGGCGAGTTGGTCGGATCGCCCAGCAGGTTCATGCCGGTGACGGCCTGATCGAAGCTGGCGAAATCCTGAATCGCCACGCCTTGCATGAAGCGTTGCCATTCGCGCGCGTATTCGGTCTTGTACATCGTGACCAGCGCCTTCTGGATCTGCTCGGGGCTGCCTTCCAGCGTGAGGTCGTCGCGTGCTGCAACGTTCAACACCCAGTCCTTGGTCTGCAGTTCCTTGTTGGCGGCTTCCTTGATGGCGGGTTGCACGTAGCCGAACCACGCTTCCTTGGTGAACGTGCCGGGCACGGCGTAGCTGCCGGCCACCAGGCCAGCGCCGGTATCGCCAACGATGCGTGCGACCGTCATCGGGGCGTAGCGCGTGGACGCGCGTGCCTTGATCTCGGCATAGGCGCGTTCGCGCGCCGGCATGCCGCGCACCACGCGGCGCAGGTTCTCACGCGTCTGGTCGACCAGCGAGAGGTTGCCTTCCAGCAGCGGCCAGTTGTCGTCGTTTACGCGGGCGAGGAAGAACGACAGGTTGCGCTCCGCCGAGCGGATCATCTGCTCGCGAGGCATGTTGCCCCGGTTGTCTTCCAGCCAGCCGCGCCAGAAGCGCGTGATCTGATCGGTCAGGTGCGCGACTTCCACGTGACGCTTGTCCGACAGCATCAGGTAGGTCTTGAGCGCGTTGTAGCCGTCTTCCACGTTGGTGGGCGAGGCGTCGGTGTAGCGCTTGGCTCCGGTTGCAGCCGTGGCCTGGTTCGGTGCAGCAGGCGCATTGGCGGCCGCACCGGAGGCACCTGAGACACCCGACGCACCACCCAGGGTGGCGGTGGCTGTCGTCACGGACGTGGTCATCACTGCACCGGTTTCCGGCGGCCGCACCATCGGGGCCAGCTGATCCGGATGCGCGTTCACTTCGGCCAGGAAGGTTTCGATCGCGCCGCCCACCGGCTTGAGCATGACCTGGCGCAGGCCGTTGTAGTACTCGTCAAGCAGCTTGTGCTGCAGCGTGTCGCCCTGGTACAGGCCCAGCGACAGCGCCAGCGGGTGGTCATTGCGATACCGGTCGAGCTGTTCGATACGGTCTTGCAGGATGTCGAGCGCCTCCAGGCGAGCCTGCAGGTCTACCCGGTTCTGCTGCATCTTGACGATCTTGTCGAGGTCAGCCTGCACGTTGGCAGTGAGCGTGCGGTTGCCCATGTATGACCACGTCCAGCCGCCCAGCATCACGCCCAGCGCCAGCACCAGCGCAAAGAACGTGGCGATGCGCAGGCGCGTCTTGGCGGGACTGGCAAACTGCCGCACCGTCTGCTTGTCGGCAAAGATCACCTTCGAGAACAGGTCGCGCAGGAAGAAGCCGTTCTTGGAGAACACTTCGCGGGTGCGCGCGGCGCCGTCGGTCGACAGGCCAAAGCGGCGTGCAATGCGCTCGGCCGACACGCTGTTGGTGGCACCTTCCTGCAGCGCGCTGGTGAAGTAGAAACCGCGGAACACCGGCTTGTACTGGAACGGGTTTTCATCGAACAGCGTCATCAGGAACGCACGCAGCGTCGGCTTGATCGATGCAAACTCCAGCGGGAAGCTCAGCAGCCCCGGCGAGAGCTTGTTGTTCCGGTGCAGCGCGATCTGCGCCACGCTGATCTCCTTCAGCCCGTCGCACAACTCGTCAAAGCGCTGGTCGAACACCGCCGCCACGTCCGGCTTCGAGTCCGGCTCGAAGGGCAGGGTGGCGCCCCATACGCGGTCGCGTTCCTGCTTCTCGCTGTCGCCAAAGAATTCGGTAAAGCCGGTGATCAGGTCGGCCTTGGTGAACATCACATACACCGGGGCAAACACTTCCAGGCGTTCGGTCAGTTCCTGCACGCGCTGGCGCAGGTTCTTGGCCAGGTTGATGGCGAATTCGGGGCGGTTTTGCGTGAGTTCCGACACGCTCACCGTTACGACGATGCCGTTGATGGGCGCCTTGGGGCGATAGCGCTTGAGCAAGTCCAGAAAGCCGAGCCATTCGCGGCGGTCTTCTTCGTGCACCGAGTAACGGCCGGCCGTGTCGAGCAGGATGCCTTCAGTGGTGAAGAACCAGTCGCAGTTACGCGTGCCGCCGATGCCCTGGATGACAGCGCCGCCCTTGTCGGCAAACGGGAACTGCAGGCCGGAGTTGAGCACGGCCGTGCTTTTGCCCGCAGCCGGGTTGCCGATCACGATGTACCAGGGCAGCTCGTAAAGCGCTGCGCTGCCCGACATCTGTCCGAGCTTGGAGCGCTTGATGGTCTTGACGGCTTCGGCCAGGCGCACGCGCAGGGCTTCCACTTCTTCCCGCTTGTCGGGCGTGGCCGTCTTGTCGGCGGCGGCTTGCTCGAGCACGCCCTCCAGCTTGTTGCTGGCCTGACGCGCACGCCAGCGCTTCCACAGGTACGTTAGCAGCCAAAGGGCGAGCAGCACGCCTAGCGCGACGCCGACCCAGACCAGGCCAACCTCAAAGGTCTGCGCCATGAGGAGCAGGAAGATGGTCAGCACGATCACGCCAAGAATGGACAGCGTGCGTGAGTTGGTCAGGAAGTTCAGGAAGCGTTGCATGTTGCCTTCGGCTCGGGAACAGACAGAATCGGAATCGAAATCAGGAACGAGGTCACGTCAGGCTGGGCACCACCGCGATGGCGCCGCGCTGCTGGATGTCGTTGGCGGTAATGGCCAGCACCGGCTTGCCGGTCTGCTGGCTCAACTGGTGCGCCACCACCACCGAGAGCAGCGGGCCCGCAGCGCCCACATAGCCGCAGGGCGTGCCAATCGGCAGCAGATCTGCCGCCAGGTCCAGCGCTGGAAAACGTTCGGAAAACACGCGTGCCACTTCGACTGTGCGCACGGGGTGCATGCCGGTGTCTGAGACAACGCCGGCAATGGTGATGGGGTCGGCAGCCGACTCGCCCTCGGCGGTATCTGCCTTTTCAGCGGGCGCAACGTCCTGCTTGGCCTTGACCGGTGTGGCGGCCAAGGTATCGAGCACGTGGCCCACGGCATCGCCCAGCGCCTGCAGTTGCGGCTGGCCGCGATCCGGCGTCGGCGATTCAAGCCGCGCCACGCCGGCGCGCGTGATCGTGAACGACTCCGTTGCAGCGGCATCGCCTTCCAGCGCAGGCGGCAGCAGGCTCTGCGCCATGGCAGGCGCGCACAGCAGCACGCCCGCAGCGGCTTCGCCCGGCACGCGGCCGTGTTGGCGATTGGCTTCGAACAATTGCTCGTGCTGCATCAGTTGCTCAACAGCGCTTGGGCCGACCAGCGAATCCGCCACCACCACCATGCGCAGCACGCGCTCGTCGCTGGCGCGGTTCACGCCTTGCGTGGCGCGATCGAGCAGCAGCAGTGCGTCGGCATCGCCCTTGGCTGCGATGGGCTCCAGCGTCAGTCGGTCGGCGGGCCAGATCAACGCGATGCGTTGGCGCAGCCACCCATCGGCGGCGGCTTGATGCTGCGGTGTCCACTCGCGCGGGAGCAAGGCGGTGATGATCAGTCGCGTGGTTTCCGGGGCGGTCGTTTCCGGAACCTGCGCAACGGCATGTGCGGCCAGCTCTTCGGCCACTTGGCCGGCAAGCGAGAGGGCGCGCAGGCGTTCGTCCAGCCAGTCGACGTCAGGATGCTGCTCGGCCAGTTCGGCGCGCAGGTCTTCGATATCGATGCCTTCCACTTGCGCTGCAAAGATCGGCTGGCCGAAGCCCTGCACATCGGTCAGGCCCGGTTGCGTGTTGGCTTGCACTGCGTCCACCACCGATGCCGCATCACTGCCTGCAGGTGCGCGCAGGGCGCTGGCCAGCAGCACGGCGCGCCATTGGCGCGTGGCGTCTTGCGGGTCGGCGGCTTTGGCGTCGGTGCCTGCAGTGGCCGGCGAGGCGGCTGCGAGCTCGCGGCCCGCGACCACATTGGAGCGAATGCCATCCAGCGCGCGCTTGATGACCCAATAGCCGACGATCATGCCCACCGGCAGCAACAGCAGGTAGGTGAGGATGTCGGCGGTGGTCGGCATGCGATTGGCGGATTGCCACCACACGATGACGGCAATCCACACCACCACGAAGACAGCGAGCAGCGTCAGCCCGGACCGGAAGAGTCTTGCAACCATGTCGTGCGCGTTCAGATGCTGCCGGTGTTGCCCTGGCTGGACAGGAGCGTGGCGCCGCACGCTGTCTTGTCGCCATGGCGCGCCGCCTGCTTGCCGTCGATGATGACGTTGGGGTCGCCCGTCACGATGACGGTCGTGCCGCCGTGGCCGTTCCGCGGGCAGGTCACCTTGTCGCCCACGCAGGCGATGCCCTTGCCGCCGGTGCTTGTGTTGCCCGATGCGGTGATCACCACGCCGCCGTGGTCGGTCTTGTCACCCAGCAGGATGAAGGGCCGTGTCATTGCATGCTCCCCGTGTGTCCTATCGTCATTGCCTTGGTGCGGGCTGCTTGCCGAGCACGCCCTTGCGGCGCAGCTCGACGTGGCCCAGATCCATCATCTTCCAGCGGCCGCCCCACACGAGGCCGACCGATTCCGCCGTCTGGCCGTACAGCTCGTAGCCGCGCATTGCCCACGGGTCTTTCTCGCTGATGACCAGCTTGCCGTCGCGGAAGAACGCGTTGTCCGCCGCCAGGCCGTACTGGTGATAGCTCTGGAACGCCGTGGCCTGCGTGACATTGCTGCCCATCGCCGCCAGCTTCACTTGCCGCTCGGGGCTTCGGTAGCCTTCGAGCAGCGCCATCTCGTATCCGTGTTCGTCGCGCATGATCTTGTAGACAAGCAGCAAACGCTGGCGGAAATCCGCGTCGAGCAGGTTCCAGTCGCGGCTCGCATCGCGGATGGCCGGCCGGATCTGCTCGACTTCACGCGTGGTGAACACCTCGGGCGGCAAGGGGGGCGGCGGGATCAGCCGTTCGCCATTGAGCAGCGCCGAGATGTGCGGATCCGGTTCGCGCACCTGGTCGTCATCGAACTCGAACGACTGCTGCTCGCGCAGCGCCAGCGCCAGCATGGGCGGCACCGACAGCACACCCAGTGCACCGAGCAGCAACATCCGCCGCCGCACCACGAACTGCTTGAACGCCGATACCCCTGAGGTTGCGTTGTCCACCGACTCGCGCAACGACCCTGCCGAGCGCGCACCCACCACCGCAGCCCCCGTGCTCAAGCGCCGCCACTGAGCACGCAGTAACGCCGCGCAGCGCTGCCGTACCGACGGCAGCAGCAGCACGGCAGCCACCACCACCATGGCAACGAAGTAGAGAACAAGAGCTAGAAAAACCATACCGACCTGCGGAGCGTGGGCGCCTACGTCAATTCATCCAGATTTATATCTGTATTTAGAACTCTAAATTATTAATAAACGGTAATAATCGGGCGCTCGCTACGCAGAAATATTAAGAAACGATAAAGAAAATACCGCAACCTACGTCAATCATTTGTCTTTCAGCAAGGCCAGACTTAGAATCAGCAGCCACCACCGGAATCGGCGGTTGTTTGTAATCCATACGTTCGCCGCGCATTCTATTTCAATTCTGGACCCGTGATGAGTAATAACGGCGATTTGAAACAAGAAGGGCCCCCAACGCTCTTCAATTCTGAATCCGAGACCGATGAGGCCGGGCATACGCGCATTCTGGCGAGCCTGGAAGGCCGCGTCGCGGCCAGCGGCAAGGGGCCGAAAAAGTCGGGGCAGCGCTATGGCGTTGCAGCGGCGGTTGTCGTGCTCGCCGCCGGTATTGGCGCATGGATCATGCTGAATCCGAGCGGCGAATCCGCGCCCGCCCAGGTGGCAGAACAACCCGCGCCCGCGGCCGCTCAATCGCCGGCAGCCACGCAGGCAGCGGCCCCGGAAGCCGCTCACACGGCCGCAGCGGCGCCTGTCGCTTCCGCAAGCGAGCCCGTGGCGGAAGTGCAGGCCGCCACCATCGTCAACGTTCCGCCGGGCGAAGAGCACGCGAGCGAGAAGGGCGAGAAGGGCGATAACGCGTCGGTTGCCAGCGCGCCCGTCAAGGAGGCGCATGATGAGGCGCCGGCCGCGCATTCCGTGGCGGCAAAGTCTGCCAGCCCCACGGCGGATACCGACGAAGGCAAGACGGCAACCGCCAAGCTGGTGGCCAAATCGACCAATACGCCATTTAAGGCGCTGCAGCAGCCAACAAAGCCCAAGGCGCACTCAACTGGCAAAGCCGGCAAGAACCGAAAGGGCACATTGGCGCCTGATGATCCTGACGCTGATCTGCTGGCCGCTTTGCTTGCGCCGCAGAATGCTGCCAATAAGCCCGCCAATTCACCCACTTACAAAGGGCAATAGCCGCCCGACTGCCCGGTTGGTTTTTTTTACAACCGGGTAATTGAGCGGAGGCGGGTGCGATGCTCGACATTGCGCTGCCTCGTAAATGCCCGCGCTGGTTTCACGAAATCGCCCCGTGATACGCCAGGCGTTGCAGCACCGGACAGCGAATGGACGCCACGACCCTTCTTCAGAACCTCTTTGCACCCACACGCCGCCTATACACGCTGGAGGGGGACGGGGCGCTCGCGGACCTTGCGGTGGAAGCCTGGCTCGGGCGGGAGGCGCTGTCCGAGCTGTTTGAATGGCGCGTGGTGGCCGTCAGCGCCAATGCGCGCATCGCGCTCAAATCGTTGCTGGGCCAGCGCGTTACGTTGGTCACGACGCTGGCCGACGGGACGCAGACCAAGCGTACAGGCCTGATCCGCCTGGCTGAGAAGCTCGGCGCGGATGGCAGCCTCACACGCTATCGCCTGACCGTGGTGCCCTGGTTCTGGCTGACCACGCAGCAGCGCCACAGCCAGGTCTTCCAGAACCGACCGCTGCCGGACATCATTGAACAGATGTTGTCGCCGTACGAGCCGTACGCCTCGTGGCGCTACGCGGCCGGTGCCGATGCACGCATGGCCGACTTCGGTACCCGCACGCACATCGCCCAGTTTCGCGAGACCGACTATCACTTCGTTACGCGTCTGCTGGCCGAAGCGGGGCTCGGTTTCACCACGGTGGAAGACGATCAGGCGCACGGCGGCCACACGCTCGTGATCTTCGCCGACAGCACTCAACTGCAGGAAGACGCGGAATCGGCTGCGGCGGGCGGTATCCGCTTCCACCGCGCGCACAGTTTGGAAGAGCGCGATGCGATCCAGCAACTCGCTTGCCATAGCCGCACCACCGTAAGTGGCGTGGCGGTGGCCGCGTGGGACCCGGAAGGCAAGCAGAACGCTCGCGCCCATGCGCCCGCACGCTTCGCCACCAGCGCGGGCAGCCCGGATGCGTATCTGTCGATCAGCCCGTCGCTCGCACCCGATTCCGCCAACGCCCAGCGCATTGCCGAACAGGTCATGGAAAGCCTGGAGGCGCGTGCGCTGCTGTTTTCGGGGCGTGGCACGGTGCGCACGCTGCGCAGCGGCACGCGCCTGCAGGTGGTGGATTGCCCGCACCTGCCGCAAGACGTGGAAGGCGCCTATCCGCTGTTGATGGATCTGGTCGAGCACTGCGGCATCAACAACCTGACCGTCGATACGCACAACGCGCTCAGCCAGCGTTTGGGCGGGCTCGACGCCGCGCTGGAATTCGATACGCCGCCCAGCGCACCGGAATCCGGCCCCGGCATCTTCGGTTTCCAGGAAGCAGAAGACCCCGTCGAGCGCATCACCCCAACTGGCGATCTGCTCAAAGCCGCACGCACGCATGGCTACGCCGGAATGTTCCGCGCAAGCGACGCACGTCGGCCCTGGCGCCCTGCTGTGACAGAACCCGATTGCGGCCGCCTCTACGCCGCACCCACCGCGCAAGGCGTGCACAGCGCCATCGTGGTCGGCCCGGACGGCCAGACGCAGGCAGGCGGAGACGGCGAACACCACGCCACCCCCGCAGGTGAAATCCGCGTGCGCTTCCCTTGGCAACAAGGCGAGCGTGCGGATGACCGCAGCACCCGCTGGGTGCGCGTTGCGCAGCGGCAGGCTGGTTCCGGCATGGGATGGCAGTGGCTGCCGCGCATCGGGCAGGAAGTGCTCGTCAAGTTCAGCGAAGACGACATCGACCAGCCTGTCGTGATCGGCTCGTTGTACAACGGTCAGGGGGAAGCAGGCATTGCGCCGACGCCGGGCGGGCAGGGCGCATCTGACCAAAGCGACAGCACAGCCCTCTACAAGCAAGGCAGCGACAGCGCCGCGAGCGCGCAAGGCAACGTGGCCGGCGGCCACAGTCCCGCCTGGCACGGCATGGGCACGGAGGCCGAAGGCCACCGTAACGCCGCCGCCCACACCGGCTTCAAGAGCGCGGAACATGGCGGCAGCGGCTACAACCACCTCGTCTTTGACGACAGCGACGGCCAGTTGCGCACGCAGCTCGCCACCACGCAGCAATTCAGCCAGCTCAACCTCGGCCATCTCGTCCATCAGCAAGACAACCGGCGCGGCAGCTTCCGTGGCCAAGGCTTCGAGTTGCGCACCGATGGCCACGCCGCCGTGCGCGGCCAGGCTGGCCTGCTACTGACCACCTACCGCGATGCCAGCAACGGCAAAGCCGTGCCCACCGGCGACAACGCGGCAGGCATTGCGCTGATCAAGCAAGCCAAGGAATTGACGTCATCGCTGGGCCAAAGTGCGGTTACGCATCAGACGGCTTCACTCGACACCGCCAAGAACGACGACGCGCCGCTGGCCAAGCAAGCCAAAGCGGTGGCGGGCATGGTCGACGGCAAGGTGCTCGACGCTGCCAAGCAAGACGCCAGCGCCGGCAACACCGCCACGCAAGGCAAGGTGCCGCATCAGGGCGAAGCCGTCGCGCACCTGGCGGGCCGCGCGGGCCTCGTCATGGTGGCGGGGCAAGACTTGCAGCTCGCCAACGGTGAAAGCATCGCGCTGGGCAGCGGCCAAGACACCAACCTCGCCATCGGCAAGCAGGCGCGCATGCACGCTGGTCAGGCGATCGGCGTAGCGGCAGGTCTGTCGAAAGCAGGCGACAACAACATCGGCCTTCAATTGACGGCCGGGCAAGACAACATCGACGTGCAGGCCCAGCACGACGTGCTCAAGCTGATGGCCAAGCAGGACCTGAAGCTTGTGTCGGCCAATATGAATGTGGATTTTGCGGCGGCCAAGCGCATTCGCATCGCCACGGCGGGCGGGGCGTCGATCACGCTTGAAGGTGGGAACATCACCGTGGAGTGTGCGGGGCCGATTACGTATAAGGCGGCGCAGCGGACGTTTCAGGGGCCGTTCAGTGCCGACTATCCCTTGCCTGTATTCCCCGTGTCAGCGATCCCGTACAAGCCCATGGAATTCAGCATGAAGCTTGCCAATACTCCTGGCCTTGGGGGGCACGCCATTGCTCACGCGCCATGGAAGATCGCAACCGGGGATGCGCCTGAAGGGCTCGGGTTGATTGCTGACGAGCATCTCGTTGCACAAGGCGTGACTGATCAGGATGGCCATCTGAATCTGACGAGCGAGCAGCACGAGGCCTTGGCACGAGCCTACAGCAGCAACCCCGGCAGCACGTGGCTGGTGTATCCGGGGCAAACCGTTCGAATCAACGTGGCAGAGCAGCAGGACGATTGGACGGAGCAAGACGCAGCGCGGCACGCACTGAATGCCGGTGACTTCAGCGCTGAGTTGCCCGCCACGATGACGAGCGATCAAACCCAGCATCACCTGAGCTATGCGCGGCAAGCGTTCGACGCTGATTCTGCCAAGCAGATCTACGAAAAACTCACCAAGTAAGTCAGATGGGCGCACCTGAAAAGCAGATCCACCAGATTGTCGGGAAAGACGGAAAGCCAGCAAAGACCGCTGCCTCGGCTCCGGGTTGCTTCCTCCAAGGGGACGAGTTTTTCTCGAAGGCGAGGAAAGGCAACGCCGTTCACTACTATCCGACAGGCGCAGAGTATTTCGAGCAGGTTGCGAGTGCGATCGAGAATGCCAAAACCTGCGTCTTCATTGCAGGGTGGCAGGTGAACTTTGACGTGGTGCTCACGGGAAAGAAGACGCTTTGGACATGTTTGCGCACGGCCACCCAGCACGGAGCCATTGTCTATGTGATGCCATGGATGTCGCCCAAAGTTGGCGTGGATACTGGCGATTTTGAGACTGCGCTAGCAGTCATTCAATTAAATGCCGGTCTGCAAAAGCCCCGCGCATTTGTACTTCCCGCAGTTTCACAATGCGATCAGGTGGGCGCACTTGGTATCGCCTTCTCGCATCATCAGAAGCAGGTGGTCATCGACAACAAGGTGGCATTCGTTGGCGGTATCGATTTGGCCTATGGTCGGAGGGACGATGGAAGATTTCTGTTGACCTCTGATGGGCGGACAGGCAGTGAGCTTTACAACAGCTGCGTACCGCAAATCCACTCATTAACTAATGTCGAACAATCACAGTATTTGACACGTGCCGAACTTGTTGCGGCGTGCTTTGACAATAAGCTCGGAAATGTCGCGCAATTTCTGCTATCCGCGCCAATTAAGGAACTGGCTATGGTGATGGACGCCTGGAGCGGGGCCAAGGGGAAGATTCAGGAGACCAAGCAGGAGATATCAGATTGGTGGGACACGGTAGACCTGGTGCCGGAATTCATACATAAGGCACAGGAAGATGTTGAGCAGATGAAAGCAGCGATTCGGGTGGGCGCAATCGACGCGGGGCAGAATGCTGCGACGGGCTTGGCACAATGGAGCTTCCATAAATTAGATCAGACCACCCAGACGAAACTCAAAGGGCTGTGGGATTTTGGAAGCGCCCAAGTGCAGGATGCGGCGACAGCACTGGTTGCTTGGCTCAACGGAGCGTCGCTAGCGAACTTGCCGCCCAAACTGCTAGAAGCGACTGCGCAGAGTATCCAAGCGTTCGTGATTCGCGTTGTGCTCGCGTTGCAAGCTCAGGGCGATCAGCGTAAGACGTGCTACGAAAATCTGGAAAAACTCGGCAAATTGCTACCCACCGGGGGCAAGAGTATTGACCCCCAAAAACAACCGCGCATGCCGTGGCACGACGTACACAGCCGGGTGGAAGGTCCGTCTGTCTATGATCTGAGCCGAAACTTCGTGCGCCGTTGGAATGGTGTGGCAAAGCAATACGAGTTAAGCGACGGGAAAACCGTGGAGGTGCTGCTTCGGAAGATGGGCACCAACACGCCGCTTAAGGTGCAGCGTATTGCAGCCGAGCATCGCCCGATCAAGCCGACGGGCGAATCGACTGATATGTCCGGCAATTGCTGGGTGCAGTTATTACGCAGTGCCCCGCTAAAGATGCGCAAAGCCGAAGCGATTGGCGAGGGGGAGCGAGAAGCGCCCACGGTTCGAGAAAGTGGTTGCCTGAGTGCGATGCAGAAGGCGATCCACGGTGCCGTGCACTTCCTCTATATCGAGGGGCAGTTTTTTCAGTCCCAGTACGGGGAAGACGTGGTCGGCGACACGGATGGGGCAGGCACGAAATCTGGGCCAATGCGGGCCTTGATGGACCTGACTGGTTCACCCGGGTACCAGAAGTATGCCAAGCAGCTCGGGATTGAAGGGATCCCCGCCGCCAAGTGGTTCAGCCGTGTGCGATGGAGCCAAGTGGATATCGTCCAGCGGGATCTCAAAGGCGGTGGAAAGGATTTCATCAACGATTTGAAGAAGGTATTGGCGAGCCAAGCAGCCATCGCGGGTTTTGGTGCGCTGGGGCCTGCACAAAAGACGCTGCTGAACCCTATCGGCAAGGCGTTGGGGGATCGAATTACCAGAGCGATTCAGGACGATCTACCATTTCACGTGTACATCGTGTTGCCGGCCCACCCGGAAGGTACACTCGACACGCTCAACATCATGACGCAGCTGCATTTGACGATGCAGTCGTTGGTTTTTGGCACCAATAGTTTGGTCAATCGGGTTAGGCGGGCATTGCTGGCCAAACAGTATATGAAGGGCCGAAAGGTACCCTGGGCCCAAGCTGAGCGGGATGCTGGCGCGGTTGACACTGAGGAATTGGATCGTTCGATTCGAACCGAAGATTGGGAACAGTATCTGACGTTGTTGAACCTGCGCAATTGGGGGACGATCGGCGGTCGGCCGGTAACTGAGCAAATCTATATCCATAGCAAATTACTGATCGCAGACGATCGCACCGTGGTGTTGGGCAGCGCCAACATTAACGACCGCAGCCAGATTGGTGACCGGGATTCTGAACTGGCGGCCATCATGCATGACGACACGTCAGTGTCGGTTCCGCTGGACGGCACGAATATGCAGCGGGTAGGGGCTTCGGCGCATTCGCTACGCAAAGCGTTGTGGAGCAAACATTTCGGGCTGCTGGGGGGGGCGGAGCCGGCCAGCGATATGGCGGCCTTGCTGGATAAGCCCGCCGACCCCAAAACGTGGCTAGCGATCAAGGGCCTCGCAGTAAGGAATGCACAGGCGTATCAAAAGGCATTCCCGTTTCTGCCAAAACTGGGTATCAGCAGTTCCATCTGGCCGACTTGGAACCCAAGGACAGCGAAACTTGATGGTTACATGCCGTTCAATGAACGCTTTTGGCGCAATCCAGAGAAACGGGATGAATCTTTTACGTGGGATGCCAAGCAGTTGTTGCCGGAGCATGTCCCTACAGGAGTGCGTGGGTTTGTTGTGGCTTTGCCCGCCATGTGGACACGGGGTGAGGACAATAACTCGGGGATGAATCTGACTACGCTCGCCGATATCGGCCCTGAGGGCGGCTCTGATACGCCCACGCAAACGGCAGCGTTATCTGCCGATCAGACTGGACAAGCCACTACGTAGACGGCACAGGAAGCGCACTCATGCAGTATCGATTCTCACAATACCGGTTGCGGCAATTGTATGCTTGCCTCGCAACGATCGCGCTAGTTGCTTGCGGCCAGGGCGGACATGCGCAGGAGCCTACGCCGAAGGAAGTGGAAGTTACGAACCGCTTTGGTGAACGGGTCAAAATACCGAATCCGAGCAAGAATGACAGACTGGAAGCAACGGCACCGGGCTATGTCACGCCAGCAGAAAGCCGCTCCGAATGCCTTGGTCGGTTAGTGTTTGACATACCACGCAACACGAACTTCGAGTGGGCAATCGCCTCAACCTCGTCCAAGCAAGGGCCTTACGAGCAACTGAGACAATACTTCGATAACGGCACGGGACGAGGACGGATAGAGATTGAAACGCCGGAGTTACGCACGCAGTTCGCTGTGTATGGCCCTGTTACGTCAGAGTTGCGGGAGAAATTTCTCAACTATCGCACGCGTGTAAACAGGGCGACGCTAAATGGGCTGCTTAGCGCCGAAAACAGAAAAAAAGCGGATATCGAGATGTACCGGCGAGATCCGAAGCTTGGCGACAACAGCATACGAGAAATGCTTGCCGGCGATCTCAAGAAGATCGAACAAGATATCGCGGACATCAAAGCGGACCGCTATCAGAAAGCTATCGATCTGGGGCGACCCGAAAGCGCTGCACTCCGTTCAGATCAGCACACGCAAGGTGCTTCTTATCTGCGAGGCTCAATCGTTCTGGGTAAGTATGTCATCGCATTCGAGTCCATGTTGCTTGCTGACATCCCGGTGAACGAAGTTCCCACGGAAGCCCAATGGACTGCCGCCGAAAGCGCTCTACGCAAGCTGATCGGCCAACTGCAAGCCCGTGATCTGTACGAAATCCCCAAAGAGCGAGGCTTTTGCCTCCCATATGCCTTTCTGCGAGACGATGGTACCTACGGCAATGAGATTTCGTCGACTTTCCGTTTGGCAGATAGCCCCGCAGTGCTCTACAGCCTGAACTTCTCCGCAGTGCCGGCGGGCAAGGGTTCGGTAATGACGCTGATCAACGCGGCTGGCCGTTCAATGACAGGTTTGATTGGCGAATCGCCGGAAGGCATGAAAGTGACACAGCGCTTAGGGCCGCGTCCAGTCAAAATTGGCGCACTGACTTCGGAGCAGGGCGGCGTGGTCGTTCAAGCACAGCGATCAGGGAAGCCGCCCCTCGAGGGGTATCACGCTTATGCTGGGAACGGCGGTTGGTCGGGCTCTCAGATACTGCCAACCATTGAAGCGGTGATGGAGTCGGCTAGCCGCGAGCGGTATCCGAAACTAAATGCAGATGCACCA
Source organism: Ralstonia sp. Ralssp135 (assembly GCF_047304345.1). Taxonomy (NCBI): domain Bacteria; kingdom Pseudomonadati; phylum Pseudomonadota; class Betaproteobacteria; order Burkholderiales; family Burkholderiaceae; genus Ralstonia; species Ralstonia sp. Ralssp135. Next base: position 36,938 of record NZ_JBGLYZ010000027.1, on the reverse strand, counting down.
CCGTATGCCGAGTCGCGCCCTCGGTTTGATGCATTGCTAAAGAGCATCCGACTGCGACCAACAACGCCGCTAATGCCCGAGTTGGAGGGGATTGCAAAACAATAGACTGCAGCAAAGAGGCTACTTTCGATCAGTACGACGTATCGCACTACCGCATTCATTTAACGCTCTCACATGAACTTGCAATACAAACTCGCCGTAGCCCTCCTGACCACCGCTTGGATGAGCGCAGGCATCTGCGCCCAGCATACCTCCACCGTGCCTGCATCAGGCAATGCGCCGCAAAGCGGAATTAAGAAGCCGGTGCACGCCAAGAAGCACGGTAAAAAAGCCAAGGTCACCCGTTCGCGCAGGAACGCGCCAGTCGCCCGTGACGGCGACGCAGAAGTGCTCGCCCAGGTGCTGGGGTCGGATGGCAAGAATCCGTTGTGGGGAAAGCCGCAGCAGTAATAGCGGTTTGTATTCGGATGAGCGACGCGGTGCCGCCTGAGGCAGAACCTTGACCCCACCGGTCCGCAAAGAAACGCGATGAAAACCTGGAGATGCCTCGGCGCAGCGGCCATTGCCTCAACGGCGTTTTGCGTATTGACTGCCTGCACCACGAAGGCTGCACCAACGGATGACGAGGTAGCGGCTAGCATCACTTCGTACAACCACACTCCCGACTATATCCACCAGTTCTACGTGGATGGAACCTGGGGGGGCAACTCGTTTGCTTATGGCGGCGGTGGGAGTTTCGTCTGTTGCATCGTGTACCCGAGAATCTGGCGCCCAAGCTTAACCGCTACGGTGAAATGGACCACATCCAGTTCTGACCCAAACGCGACCGGCGATGCAGTGAAGCCGCATTGGCACGAGGCCGTCGTTCCGATTGAGAAATATGTGGAGGCAGGCAAGTTAAACGTGCATTTCCTGCCAGGAGGAAAGGTTCGCCTCATCATTTCAAGCAAGGTGGCTGGCCACCCGGAATATCCTGGGCCAGCCTATCCTGTTAAGCCGGCAGATTTCCATTTTGAGCCAAGCCGACGTGCGGCGCGTGAGGCTGAACAGCGCGCCCGAGCGCAGGCGGCGGGAAGGGCCCGGCTTCAAGAGGAGATGCGTGCGTTGAAGGATGCACCGCCACCTCCTCAAGTGCCGGCAGAGCCGATACCACTTTTGCCCGACGAGGTTGCGCCCGGTGTGAAGCGAGACGCGACGACACCGCCTGGCTACCACCATATCCAAGGGTGATTCATATACCTCAGTGCACTCGGCCGCAGTCGGAATCGGTCAACCAACATCTCTTGCTGAACGGCCTTCTTTGCGTCTCAACACGACAGGTTGCGTGCGCTGCATAGCGACAGCGTTAGCGTTTTTCGTTGCGGCCCAGCACCTCGCATCGGCAGCCGACGCCATTGCGATTTCGCTCGATCAAGACATCAAAGCCACGGTTGAAGTCAGAGGCAGCGACGTTCACTACGAGTTGCGAACTGCGAGCGGCGTTCGCAGTGCAACAATCCCCACCGAAACTGAAAAGGCAATCCACCTAGAAACTGCCGACTACGATTTCAGTGGGCGACAGGGCTTCGCTGTCTGGTCAATTGACGAAGGGCAGGGCGTGTACAAGTTCTACCGCGTTTTTGCTTTCTCTCGAAAGCGGAACGATTTTGTTGAGCGCCATCCCCATTGTGGCGACGCGTTCCTCAACCTTCGAGTAGACGCGCAACGCAAACAGCTGATCAGCACATTCTTCGAGAACAACGTTCCCAAGTCATGCGTAACACGACTGCGTCCGGATTGAAGATGCTTCGCTACGCTTTGCTTGCGTATGTATTTGCTACAGCGTGTCCGGCCTTGGCGGATGGGACGCTGGCAATCCCCCGCAGCGAACAAGCCACTGACGGCTACTTGAGCACGGCGTTGCTGCTCAAGCCATGCCTGGATATTCGTGAATGGTCGCCCGAGCCGAACGACGCTCTTCTGAAGCAGGTCGCAGATGCGCGAAAGGGGCTGCCTCCGGAAACGTGCGATTCCCCCGCGCTGGTGGAGAAGTTGTTCAAAGCGAGATTCCTGCAGTACGCCTCGATTGCGGTGGTAAGCGATCCATGGAATCTTGATGCAAAGATCCGTGCGCAGAGTGAAGCCATGGGCCGATGCAAGAACACAGAATGCCTCGACCGCGAGTTGGATGCCGCGATTGCCGCCTTGTCGGCGGTGTACCTGAATTCCCATCCGGAATGGCCCAATGGAACAGGGCTATGCGTTTCGAAAGCCGTCGACGTGGCGGCGGCCAAGGTGCGTGCATTGCTGGGTGCCAAAGTTCAGAAAGACATTGTCGACACGTGCGCCCCAGAGTCGTTGTCCGTGCAAACCTGCCGCGGGTTGCAAGGCACACTCGTCTTTGCGGGATGCACGATGAGTGGCAATCAGGTGAACGCTCCAGAATGGCTCTTTCGCATCAGAAGCGCCAAACTTGAATCGCTACTTGCCATCGATGATGGGCCGTCGGGCATGTTGAAAACTACGTGCAATGGCATGCCAGATCTTATGACTGCGGCGCGCGTCAGCATGGGCGAGCATTACGTGACCTATTACCGCTATGACGGCACGCAGTACCAATCTGTGTATGGCTACACCGCGATGAGTATTGGCACAGACGACAACGGCAATGATTTGGCGATCGCACAAGGTGGGCAAGTCACGCGGGTGGTTTGCCGGTAGATCAATACCTGGGGGCGAACGCGGTCAGCCCGCCGTCCGCTGCTTCTGCAATAGCGCCAGCTGCGTCGTCAGGTAGTTGCTGGTGTTCGTCATGCTGGCCACCACCTTCGACAGCGCATTGAACTGCGCGTAATACAGCGCCTGCTTGGCATCGAGCTGCTTCTGCATCCGGTCAATCTGGGTGCCGAGCGAAGTGATCGAATTGTTGATGGCGTCGGTGGCGTTCTGCACCATGCCGTTGCTCGACAGCAAGTTGCCCGACACGGTGTGCAGTTGCGCCGCGTAGCCGCGCTGCACGGTGACGGTGCCGCGGTCGCCCAGCGCACCGCCAGTGACTTGCACCGTCAGGCCGTCCACAGCCGAGCCGCTGGCGCCGTACAGGTTCTGGCCCGAACCCGTGGCGGCAGCGCCGTTGATGGTGCCTTGCACATCACGCCCGCCGGTGGCCGTCGGGCTGCCGCCGAGCAGCGATGCTGCGCCGTTGCCCGACACAGACACCGTGGATACCGATCCGTATTGCTTGTCGGTGAACGTCAACACGCCGTTGGCATCGGCGCCGATGGCCACTTCCACCTTCGCCCTCTGCAGGTCAGGCGATGCGTTGATCTGGCTCTGGAGCTGCGCGGCCAGGCTAGATGGGGTATAGCTGCCCGCCGGCACCTTGATGTTGGTCGTGATGCCACTGAGCGTGACCGACAGGCTGTCGTTCACACCGCTCTGGATGGTCGTGTTGGCAGCCGCCGAGCCCTTCAGTGCGCCCTGCGTGGCCAGTTGTGTGACGTTGATGCCATAGCTGCCCGCCTGCGTGGTCGTTGAAAACGCTGAAACCTTCAGCAGTGAATCCGTCGCTGTGCCCGTGCCGGCAAACAGCGCCGCCACCTGGCCGGGCGATTTCTTCAGCGCGGCGGTGAGCTTGGGGTCGTCAATCGACAGCGTCCCTTCCTTGTCCATCGTCACGCCGATGCTGCCCAGCGACTGGAACGCACCGTTGCCGATGCCCTGGCCCAGCACGTCGGTCAGCTGGTTGATCATCATCTTGGTGCTGACGTCGCCGGCCAGCGCGCCGTTGTTGGCGGCGTTGGCCGTGTCGAACTTGGTCAGCGCGTTGAGCTGGATGCGCAACGCGTTGTACGCCTTCACAAAATTGAGCACTGACTGGCTGGCCTGGCCGGCGTCGCTGCCGACCGTGACGGTCGTGCTGCCCGTCTTGGCCAGCGTGAACGACGTTCCGTCGACAACGTCCGTCAGCGTGTTGGTGGCGCTTTGCACGCTGATGCCGTTGACGGTGGCCATGGCGTTGCGGCCCGTGGCCACCTCGGTCATGTTCTGCGTGCCGGCCGGGTCGTGGCTCAGCAGGGATTGCAGTGCAGGGTCGCCCGACACGGAAATCTTCATCTCCGAGTTGGCGCCGCCTGCGGTGGACGTCAGCACCAGCCGATAGGGCGAATTGCTGCCGTCGTTGACGATGCTGGCCGAGACGCCCACGTTGGCGCTGTTGATAGCGTCGCGGATGCCGGCGAGCGTGTTGTTCGACGGGTCGATGGTGATCGAGCCGCCGGCTTGGTTGCCGTTTTGCGTGAAGGTGGCGCCGGTGTATTTGCCGTCGGCAAAGCTGCCGCCCGAGACGCTACCGAATGAAAACGTGAGGGTGGTGGGCGTGCCGCTGCCAATGGGCGTCTTGCTGGATGCATGCCCGTTGGCCGACAGCACCTGCGCCTGCGCAAGCTGCGTCACGTTGACCTGATACGTGCCGGCGGGCGCCGTGTTGGACAGCGAAGCCGTGAGGATTGATGTGTCGTGCCCGCTGGCCTTGTTGCCGGTGAACGTGTCTGGGTTGTTCAGGACCGCCATCGCCGTCTGGAAGGTCGCCAGCGCGCTTTTGAGCGAGCCGACCGCCGACAACTGCGTCTGAAAAGCCTTCTGCTGCGTCTGCCGCAGCGTCATGCCCTTGCTTTCCGCCTGGATCAGCTTCGTCACAAGGCTGTTGACGTCGATGTTCGTACCGATGCCCGGAACCGAGATCGGCGGAATGTAGTTGTTGCTTGTGGACGAAGTGGCCATGTCGGATGCGCGCAAACGCTTTCTTCACAATCTCCACAATGTGACGGCAGCGCTGCCCGGTTCTTTAGGGCAAACCCTGCTCGGGCAGGCATTTTCTGCCGGTTTGCTCAGGAAAGCGAAAGAATTACCGGCGCCACACCAAGCGGCGCACCACGCTGACGGTCTCCACTTGGGCGGAGACCGTCGTCGCACGCCACGCTAGACCATTTCGCCTTCCTTGCTTGGGTCGACTTGCTCGCCGCGTGCCAGCACCGGCACCAACGCCGCGCCGGTATGGCTGGCCGCCACGCGCGTCAACGCCTCCGGCCCGCACGCTGCCACGATCGTGCCGCCTTCATCGCCGCCTTCGGGGCCGAGATCGAGGATCCAGTCCGCCTCGGCAATCACGTCGAGGTCGTGCTCGATCACGATCACGCTGTGCCCGCCGTCTGCCAGGCGATGCAGCACCCGGATCAGCTTGGCCACGTCGGCCATGTGCAGGCCGACCGTCGGCTCGTCCAGCACGTACAGCGTGTGGGGCGCCTTCTGGCCGCGTCGGGTCAGGTCATCGCGCACCTTGGACAACTCGGTGACGAGCTTGATGCGCTGCGCCTCGCCGCCGGACAGCGTGGGCGAAGGCTGGCCGAGCGTCAGGTAGCCGAGGCCGACGTCCTTCATCAACTGCAGCGGGTGGGCGATGCTGTTCATCGCGCCAAAGAACTCGACCGCTTCGTCGATTTCCATGGTGAGCACATCGCCGATGTTCTTGCCGCGCCAAGTGACGGCAAGCGTCTCGGCATTGAAGCGCTGCCCGTGGCAGACGTCGCAGCCGACCTTCACGTCGGGCAGGAAGCTCATGGCGATGGTGCGTACGCCCTGGCCTTCGCAGGCGGGGCAGCGGCCGTCGCCGGTGTTGAAGGAGAAGCGCGAGGCGGTATAGCCGCGCGCGCGGGCCTCCAGCGTGTCGGCAAAGAGTTTGCGGATGGTGTCCCACACGCCGATGTACGTGGCCGGGCACGAGCGCGGCGTCTTGCCGATCGGAGTCTGGTCGACTTCGAGCACACGGTCGATGGTTTCCCAGCCGGTGACGCTGTCGCAGCCGTGCCAGTCGTGTTTGACGTCAAGCTTGCGCGGCATCTTGGCGTCAGGCACCTCAGCCTGCGCAGCCTTGCGCGCGCGGCGCGTGGCCGGCGAAGACAGCACCGAACGGCCAACCGCATCGAGCAGGTTCGTCATCAACACATCGCGGGCCAGCGTCGATTTGCCGGAGCCCGATACGCCTGTAATGGCCACCAGGCGCGACAGCGGCATCGTTGCCGTCACGTTGCGCAGGTTGTGCAGCTTGGCGCCGTGCACCGTCAGCCATTGCTCGGGGACCGCCTGAGCGCCGGCACGCGGCGCAACCACCTGACGGCGCGGCTGAAGCGGATGCTCGATCGGCTGCGACAGGAACCGGCCAGTGAGCGAATCCGGCTGGGCCGCCAGGTCCGCCACGCCGCCTTGTGCAACCAGCGTGCCGCCGCGCTTGCCGGCGCCCGGGCCGATGTCGATGATGTGGTCGGCCCGGCGGATGGTGTCTTCATCGTGCTCAACCACCACCAGCGTGTTGCCTTTGTCGCCCAGCTTGCGCAGCGCGTCGAGCAGGATCCGGTTGTCGCGCGGATGTAGGCCGATGGTCGGCTCATCCAGCACGTAGCAGACGCCCTGCAGGTTGCTGCCGAGTTGCGCAGCCAGCCGAATACGCTGCGCTTCCCCACCCGACAGGCTCGGCGCGGCGCGATCCAGGCTCAGGTAGCCCAGGCCGACTTCCTCCAGGAACGACAGGCGGCTGTGGATTTCGGCCACCACGTCGCGTGCGATGTCGGCGTCGCGGCCGGTCAGGTCCAGGCTCTCGACCCAGCGGCGGGTCTGGCTGACCGTCCACTGCGCAATGTCGACGATGGGTTTGGCGGCAAAGGTGACAGCGCGCGCAGTCGGGTTCAGGCGCGTGCCGTGGCAATCCGGGCAGGGCAGGTCGGTCATGCCGTCCGGATCGACTTCCTCCGACGGCAGCGTCTGTTCGCGGCCGCGATCATCACCGCCGAGCACGGTGTCGTCAAACGCAGCACGCTGTTCGCGCGTGAGCGCCAATCCTGTACCGACGCAGCTCGCGCACCAGCCGTGCTTGCTGTTGTAAGAGAACATGCGCGGGTCCAGCTCGGGGTAGCTGGTGCCGCAGGTCGAGCACGCGCGCTTGGTCGAAAACACCTTCACGTTGCCGACGTGCGCCGTGCCTCCGTTGCGCATGGCGTTCTGCAGACCATCGAGCGGCGCGAGCACGTGCATGATGCCCTTGCCATATTCAAGCGCCTGCTCCAGCAACGCACGCAGCGCGGCTTCGTTTTCCGGCGAGACAACGATGTCGCCCACGGGCAGTTCCAGCGTGTGCTCGCGGAAGCGATCCAGGCGTGGCCATGGGTCGACGCTCAGGAATTCGCCATCGACGCGCAGATGTGTATAGCCGCGGGCCTTGGCCCATTTGGCAAGGTCGGTATAGACGCCCTTGCGGTTCACGACCAACGGCGCAAGCAGGCCGATGTGCTGGCCGCGATGATCACGCATGAGCTGGGCAAAGATCGCCTCCGGGCTTTGCGCTGATACCGGCGTGCCGTCGTGGATGCAGTGCTGCACGCCCAGCTTCACATACAGCAGCCGCAGGAAGTGCCAGACCTCGGACGTGGTCGCCACCGTGCTCTTACGGCCGCCGCGCGACAGGCGCTGCTCGATGGCCACCGTGGGCGGAATGCCGTACACGGCATCGACTTCCGGCCGCCCCGCCGGCTGCACGATGGAGCGCGCATACGCATTGAGCGACTCAAGATAGCGACGCTGCCCCTCGTGGAAAAGGATGTCGAACGCCAGCGTCGACTTGCCCGAGCCCGACACGCCCGTCACCACGTTGAACTTGCCGTGCGGAATATCGACGTTCAGGCCTTTCAGGTTGTGCTCGCGTGCGTGAACGATGCGCACCACGTTTTCGCCCTGGACTTCGGCCAAGGCAGCGCGCTTTGCACGGCGTTCAGCCAACGCGGTTTGCAGCGGCACGCCTTCGATGGCTTCCGGCTGACCAACGCTGGCTTCGTATTGCTTGAGCGCGGCGCCCGTGTGCGATTCAGCGCAGCCTTTCACCTGCGCAGGCGTGCCGGCGCACACGAGCAGCCCGCCTGCGTCGCCGCCCTCGGGGCCGAGATCGATGATCCAGTCCGCCGCGCGGATCACGTCGAGGTTGTGCTCGATCACGATCAGCGAATGGCCCGCCTCCAGCAGCTTGCCGAAGGCGCGCATCAGCTTGGCGATGTCGTCAAAGTGCAGGCCCGTGGTCGGCTCGTCGAACATGAACAGGCGGCCAGCGTTGGCCGGCACATCCTGTTTGACGCGCTTGCGAGCCGCCGCCTGGGCGGCCTGCGCGGCTTCGGCCAGGAAGCCTGCCAGCTTCAGGCGTTGAGCCTCGCCGCCGGAGAGCGTCGGCACCGGCTGGCCAAGCTTCACGTACTCCAGGCCCACGTCAACGATGGGTTGCAGCACGCGCAGCACGTCGGCGTCATCAGCGAACACGGTGGCGGCTTCGCTCACCGTCAGCTCCAGCACATCGGCCACCGACAGCGAGCGGCCGCCGCGGGCGATCTTCACCTCCAGGATTTCGGCGCGATAACGCGTGCCGTCGCAATCCGGGCAGCGCAGGTAGATGTCAGAGAGGAACTGCATCTCGACGTGCTCGAAGCCCGAGCCGCCGCAGGTCGGGCAACGGCCGTCACCCGAGTTGAAGCTGAAGGTGCCGGCCGTGTAGCCGCGCTGCAGCGCCATCGGCGCCTTGGCGAACAGCTTGCGGATTTCATCGAACGCGCCAACGTAGCTGGCGGGGTTGGAACGCGCGGTCTTGCCGATCGGGGATTGGTCAACGAACACCACGTCGCTGATCTGGTCGGCACCGCGAAGGGCACGGAATGCACCGGGCGATTCGGTGGCCTTGCCAAAGTGGCGTGCCAGCGCGGGGTGCAGGACGTCCTGAATCAACGTCGATTTGCCCGAGCCGGACACCCCGGTCACACACACCAGGCGCTGCAGCGGAATCTCGACCGTGACATCGCGCAGGTTGTGTTCAGCCGCACCTTCCAGCACCAGACGCGGCGTAGCGTCATTGACGGGGCGCGCTTGCCAATCCGTTGCATCAGCCACGCGCCGCTGTCCGGACAGATAGGCGCCCGTGAGCGTATCGGCCTGGCGGATTGCCGCCGGCGTGCCGTCGAACACGATGTTGCCGCCACGCTCGCCGGGGCCGGGCCCCATGTCGATCAGGCGGTCTGCGGCCAGCATTACGGATGGATCGTGCTCAACCACCACCAGCGTGTTGCCCGCGTCGCGCAGGCGGTGCATGGCTTGGACGATTCGATCCAGATCGCGCGGGTGCAGGCCGATGCTCGGTTCGTCCAGCACGAACAGCGTGTTGACGAGCGATGTGCCGAGCGCCGTCGTCAGGTTGATCCGCTGCACTTCGCCGCCCGAGAGCGTACGGCTCTGGCGGTCGAGCGTCAGATAGCCGATGCCGACGTCGCACAGATACGCCAGGCGCGTGCGCACCTCGTCCAGCAGCAGCTTGAGCGCGTCGTCGAGCAGCGTGGAGGGCAGCGTCAGTTCGTCAAAGAAGCGGCGGATGCGCTCGATAGGCAGCAGCATCAGGTCGTGCACGGTCAGGCCGGGCAGGGCTTCGAGCTGGGCGCGGTTCCAAGCCACGCCACGCGGCATGAAGCGGTGTTCGGGCGCGAGCACGGCGTCGGCGTTTTCCTTGGTGCCCAGGCGCCACTGCATCGACTCGGTTTTCAGGCGGGCACCGCCGCAGGTTTCGCACGTTGTGTAGCTGCGGTACTTGGAGAGCAGCACGCGGATGTGCATCTTGTACGCCTTCGACTCCAGGTAGTCGAAGAAGCGACGCACGCCGTACCACTGCTTGTTCCAGCCGCCACGTTTGAAGGCCGGGTCGCCATTGATGACCCAGTTGCGCTGGGCTTCGGTCATCTCCGCCCACGGCGTGCCGCGCGGGATGTCGGCTGCGGCGGCGTAGCGCATCAGATCGTCCTGGCACTCTTTCCACGCCGGCGTCTGCATCGGCTTGATGGCGCCGTCGCGCAGGGTCTTGCGCTCGTCGGGAATCACCAGTCCCAGATCGACGCCGATCACGCGGCCGAAACCACGGCAGGCGTCGCACGCGCCGTAAGCGGAGTTGAACGAGAAGAGCGCGGGTTGCGGGTCTGCGTAGCGCAGGTCGCTTTCCGGGCAGTGCAGGCCGGTGGAAAAGCGCCAGATGGTGGGCTGCGCAGCTTCATCGGCCGGCAAGACGTACACGTTCACGCGCCCGCCGCCGCGCTTGAGCGACGACTCGATGGCCTCAAGCGCGCGGGCGCGCTCGGTGCCCTGCAGGCGGAAGCGGTCGGCCACCACGTCAAGCAGCTTGCGCTTGCCCGTGGAAGATTCGACCACGCGCTCGGCCTGCACGCGTGTATAGCCGCTGACCGACAGCCATTGCGTGACTTCTTCCGGGCTCGTATTGGCCGGCAGCTCCACGGGAAACGTCACCACCAGGCGCGGATCGCCCTCACGCGTGCGCGAGAGCAGCTCGTCGTAGATGGTTTCGGGCGTGTCGTGCCGCACCGGCAGCGCGGTGTCGCGGTCGAACAGTTGCGCTGCGCGTGCAAACAGCAGCTTCAGGTGATCGTTCAGCTCCGTCATCGTGCCGACCGTCGAGCGCGAACTGCGCACCGGGTTGGTCTGGTCGATGGCGATGGCGGGCGGCACGCCTTCAACGTGCTCAACCTGCGGCCGGTCCATGCGGTCCAGGAACTGGCGCGCGTAGGCGCTGAAGGTCTCGACGTAGCGGCGCTGGCCTTCGGCATAGAGCGTGTCGAAAACGAGGCTGGACTTGCCGGACCCCGACGGACCGGTCACGACGGTCATTTCGCCCGTGCGCAGGTCCAGATCGAGGTTTTTGAGATTGTGCTGACGGGCTCCGCGCAGGCGAATGACACCGGAGGACATGGAGGGCGTTCCTTGGAGCTTGGAGGTAAGGGGGAATGCCGGCGCGGGTGAACCATTGGCAGCCGCGCCGGCAATCAGAATTCGAGCCGTAAACTGTAGCGGATTATGAAGATCCGGTTCGCCTACGAAACATGTCGCGAGCGCGAGCGTAACGCAGGGCTCCTGACAGCGTTTTGTCAGGAGGTTTCAGCGGAGGGGAAAAAAGAACGGGGTGATGCTGGTATCACCCCGGCGGGAGCGCGATCAGCCTGCCTCGCGTCCGTAAGTTGCTTGGTTGGCGGGGAGGTCAAAACCCGTGGGGCCGGGCTTGCGCGGCACAAAACGGTGGTGCTCGACCACACCGCCCTTGACGATGACGACAGTCTCTTCGGGGATCTCCGCCCAAGCGCCGGGCAGGTCGACAAGCGGCTCTGACAGCACAAGAAATGCCCCATCCCCTGCGTCTTCAATTGCGGCGCTGTCAGGATAAAGCTGGTGCAGGTGCTTGAAAGATGTGCTGTGAAAAAGGGAGCGTGATTCGCCCTCGCTGGAATAGCGCGCGGCCACGATCTGAACGCCATCCGTTGCGCAGACCGTCATGTTCAATGGGTATTCGACGCCGTGGCGGCGACCGATGTCTTCAATCAGCCCGACCATCTGTTCCAGGGCGCCGCGTGGGTCTCGGTCCAGCCCGAACGAGAGCGCCAGGAAAAACATGATCTCGGAATCGGTCGAGCCCTCGATCCAGCGAAACAGCTCGGGCGCCACTTCCATCATCAGGGCGCGGCGGAGCAGCGGGTATTCGCGGATCAGCCCGTTGTGCGCAAAAAGCCACCGGCCGTAGCGGAACGGGTGGCAGTTCGTTTCCTGGGCGGGGGTGTCCGTGGCCGCACGCACGTGGGCGATGAACATGGACGAGCGGATGGCGCGGGCGGCTTCACGCAGGTTGGTGTCGTTCCACGCGGGGTGCAGGCAACGATATCGGAAGGGCACTTCAGAGTAGCGGCCGTACCACCCGATGCCGAAACCGTCGCCGTTGGTGGTCGTCTCGCCGCCGAGGCGGGAGCGCAGACTCTGGTCGATCAACGAGTGCCGCGGCCGGAACAGCACTGTCTCCATCTGAATGGGATTGCCTGAATACGCCAGCCAGCGACACATGATGCATTGCCTATAGAGATGCCTTGAAAGCTGAGTCTATGCAATGCGTTTGCGAATGCACAAGAAAATCCCGACCCTCATCCGGCCAGGGTCTGGGCGGTTTTGCGGCCTTGACGGGCACGTTCGTCCTCTGTTTTTGGGGCGGCGGCTCGCACGATATGCAGCTCGCGAATCCGCATGGGCACGGCGCATCGGGCCTCTGCGAGGGTGGCGCGGACTTGCTGGGCGAGCGTCCAACGCATGTCCCAGAAGTGCTCGGTCCTGGCCCAGACGCGCAGATTCAGCACCGCAATACTGTCGTCAAAACGCATCACCATGGCCAACGGTGCCGGGTCGGCCAGCACCATCGGTTCGTTGGCGGCCAGCGTTTTGAGCGCCTCAAGGGCTCGCGGGATGTCGTCTTGCAGCGAGACCTCGATCTCCAGGTCCAGCCGGCGGGTCGGGTTGCGCGTGTAGTTGCGCACGGAATGGCTCCACAGCGCGCTGTTCGGTACATATTCGCAAATACCGTCAGGCTTGGTCAGGCGGGTCATGAACAGGCTGACTTCTTCCACCGTGCCGGCAACTTCGCCGCCGCCCGCATCGATGTAGTCGCCCACCCGGAACGGCCGTAGCGCGAGGAGCATGATGCCCGCTGCAATGTTCTGTAGCGTGCCCTGCAGTGCCAGCCCGATGGCCAGGCCGGCTGCGCCCAATACGGCAATGATGCTGGCCGTTTCAATGCCCAGCCGGGACAGCGCCCCAACGATGGCAAGAATGCGGATGCCCCAGACGGCGATGTCGCACAGGATCGGCGTGAGCGTGGCGTCAATGCGCGTCTGGCCGCTCGTCAGCCGGTTGAGCCACCGGCCGATGCGTTTGGAGATCCACCAGCCGAGAAACAGGATGAGCATCGCCGCGCACAGGCTGACGGCCAGGCGGCTGAAGGCGTCCCAGAGGAAGTTCAGGCGTTCGGGATGAAGGTGCGAGAGAAAGTTTTCCATGGTCGAGCAGTATGGGTAGGCAGGCTCGGGGCAATCGCCCCAAGCCGATGCATCGACCATTGGGATGGAGATTTGGCTTCGGCTTGAAACCGAAAGTGACATTCGCGCCTTGGTCAAATTGACGCAGGGCAGGTTTGGGCAGCTGCATTGCGGGAAGAGTTAAGTGCGCTCGAATACACAATCCGCTGCGCGTCAGGCTCACACGCATGGCGCGGTGGCCTCAGAAATCTGGTCGCTCGGCAATGCCATATGGCTTTCAGGCAGACTTCGCCGCCCGCCCGGGCCTCGGGCGGGCGGCGTCAGGCTGCGCCTACCCCCGACCTCTTATTCGTCGACCTCGCTACGCACCATCAATACCGGCTTGTTGGTCTTGCGCACTACGCCCTCGGCCACGCTGCCGAGCACCAGATGCTTGAGCCCGCGCCGGCCATGCGTGCCGAGCACGATCAGATCGGCTCCGGTCTCGTTGGCTTCCCCGACAATCGTTGCGGAAATTTGCCCCGGCGCAATGGAGTTTTCGAGCAATTTGGTCGAATGCTTGACGCCCGCAGCGTCCAGCTTCTTCGATACCTCGGCAAGGGTGTCACGGCCGTAGCCGACCACTTGGTTGGAGTAGGCAATCGAGTCAACTCCAACCATGTCGAAGGTGATGTCGCTGCTATCGGCAACAAATAGGGCCTCGACTTCCGCGCCCGTCGCCTTGCTGACCACAATAGCCTGGTGCAGCGCGAGATAGGACGCGTGGCTGCCGTCGATGGCGAGCAGGATTCGCTGATACATGGTGGTCTCCAAGGCGTTGCGCAGTAGGGCACCGCATGTAATCCAGCGTAGACAGCGTGGCGCCTGGGCTGTTGATACGCGTCAAATGTTTTCCGAAGACACCTGCAGGACGGCTGCGCCGGCCACCCGCCCGGCGCGGAGGTCTTCCAAGGCGATGTTGGCGTCTTGCAGGCGGTAGGGCGTGACGTGAACCTGCAAGGGGACTTCCGCTGCGATGCGCATGAGCGCGAGCCCATCCGCCCGCGTCAGGTTCGCCACCGAGACCAGCTTGCGTTCTTCCCATAGCAACCGGTACGGAAACGCGGGGATGTCGCTCATGTGAATGCCACCGCAGACGACCGAGCCGCCCTTGACCACGGCCTGCAGCGCCTGCGGCACGAGCGCGCCGATGGGCGCGAAGATCAGCGCGGCGTCGAGCGGCTCCGGTGCGGGGCCGTCGCTGGCGCCTGCCCACTTGGCGCCGGTGTCCAACGCAAGTTGCTGAGCCGCAGTGTCGCCGGCCCGGGTGAAGGCAAACACTTCACGCTGCTCCGCCACGGCAATCTGCGTGATGAGGTGGGCCGCGGCACCAAAGCCGTAGATGCCGATCCGGCGCGCGTCGCCGGCCATGCGCAGCGTGCGGTAGCCGATCAGGCCGGCACAGAGCAGGGGCGCCGCGTGGGTATCGTCGTACTGCGCCGGAATTGGCAGGCAGTATCGCGCGTCGCAGACGACGTATTGCGCATACCCGCCGTCGCGCGTGTATCCGGTAAAGGCAGGGTGATCGCACAGGTTTTCGCGCCCTTGCAGGCAGTACGGGCAGACGCCGCATGTCCAGCCGAGCCATGGCACGCCCACGCGCTCGCCCGGGGCGGGCGTCGTCACGCCTTCACCGCACGACTCGACGATGCCGACGATTTCGTGCCCAGGAATGAGGGAGGGTTTTGGGGCAGTCAGTTCGCCGTCCACGATATGGAGGTCGGTACGGCAGACACCACAAGCGGACACCGCGATCCGGACCTCGCCCGGCCCAGGCTTGGGCGCGGGCACTTCACGCCAAATCAATGGCTTACCGGCGCCTTCCATCACCATGGCCCGCATCGATTCAGACATCGCTGTCTCCGTATGGTGTGTCTGGTCAGTATGGATCAGCCCTGAAAAACGATGTCCCGGCAGTCGACCATCGACTGCGCCAGATCAATCGGAAGCCGTTGCCGCGCGCAATACTGAATGGGTGCAATGCAACGGCCATCCGGCTCCACTGAATGACTTCACTGCTGTCCTTCTCGGTTGCCCTGGGCGTGGGCCTGGCGATCGGCCTTGAGCGCGAGCGTAGTCACACCGGCAGCGCAGAACTGCCGGCTGGCATGCGAACGTTTGCGATCGGGGCGCTGGCTGGTGCCATTGCGGCAAGCCTGCCGATACCGCTTGCCGTGCCTACCGTGTTGCTGGCGGTCGCGGTGTTGGCGGCGCTGGGTTATCACCATTCGGCCAATGTCGATCCCGGCGTGACGACGGAACTCGCATTGCTGGCCACCACGCTGTTAGGCGCCTATGCCGTGAGCGAGCCCGAAATGACGGCTGGCCTCGGTACGGCACTTCTCGTCCTGCTCTATGCCAAAGCGGGTTTGCATCGGTTCGCCCGCACGGTCATCACCCAGCGCGAACTCGCCGATCTGCTGATCCTTGCCGTCGCGGCATTGCTGGTCTGGCCCGCGGTTCCCGACCGGAACATAGGGCCGCTGAACGCGTGGAACCCACATACGCTGTGGCTGGTTGTGCTGCTTGTCATGCTGACCGGTAACACGGGCCATTTTGCGGCGCGATGGTTTGGAGAGCGCATCGGCTTGCCACTGGCAGGCCTGTTCAGCGGGTTTGCATCGAGTGTGGCGACGATCACAGCGATGGCAGCGCGCGTCCGCAAGGACCATCGCCCCATTGACGGTGCGGTTGCCGCGGCGCTGCTGTCCAACGTCGCTACGCTGGTGCAGATGCTGCTGCTGATTGCCGCCATCAACATCGACTTTCTGCGTGTGCTGGGGGCTCCGCTGGCGGTCGGCATGATTGCGACCGTGGCATGGTCCGCTCTGTGGGTGTGGCGTGGCAGCGAGCCACTTCAGGAGGCGCCGGAGAGTTCAGCGTCATCCATCAACTGGCGTGTCGCAATTGGTTTTGCCCTGTGGACGGCGGCCTTGCTGCTTGCCGCCGCCGCCGCGCGCACATGGTTCGGGACAGCAGCGGTGGTGGCTGTCACCGTGTTTGGCTCATTTGCCGATGTGCATGCCGCGACTGCGTCCATTGCAACGCAGGTTGCTGGTCATACGCTGCAGATATCTACGGCAGGCACGCTGGTGATGCTCGCGCTGACGGCCAACACGTTCTCGAAGGTTGTCGTGGCCATCAGCGGGGGCCGCGCTTTTGCCGGCAAAGTCACCGCTGGTCTGCTGACCATGCTTCTGTCCAGTTGGGTGGTGTTCTGGTTTGTCGCCTAGTCAATTCAGCCCAATGCACATTCGGAGGCACCAGCGGGGAAGACTCAGAGAAACAAATCGGACGGCGCATGCTGGCGGGACCCTGTAGCGTTGTCGCGACCGAGAATGCCGGCCAGCAAGGTCCATTCGCCACCCATCGCGCGGATGGTGTCGTCCAGGCTAAGCATGCCCACCAGTCGTTGCTGACGATCGACTACCGCCAGACGGTGCAGGCCATGGCTCAGCATCGAGCGCAAGGCTTCACTGATCATGGCGTCATCGTGGATGGTCAGAAGACCGCGCGTCATGACTTCCGATACGGCGGTCTCGGTGCAGTCGCTGCGGTTGGCAATCCCGTGCACCACCATGTCCCGGTCTGTCACGATGCCGACCACTCGCGCTCCGCAGCCGGTGCGTTCCGTGACAAGGAGCGCACGAGCGCTTTCGTCCCGCATCAATCGGGCGGCCTGCTGCAGCGTCGCCGTTGACTGAACGTGGACGATGCGGCGGGAGCAAATCTCGTCGACCCTCATGCTGAACTCCGATGCGCGTACGTTTTCACTATAAGAACGGGCCGGTGTCAGAAGTTGATCCCGCACAAGGTGCCGTGAGCTTTCCTTGACTGCCCCAAGGGGCAGCCGATAGCGGAGGAGTCTATTGAGCGTTGGGCGCGTGCCCTTGAGTCAGATCAAGTGGCAGCGCTGGGGCGTCCGTTGAGCCAAACGCTGATGTAAATCAAGGGGTGATCCGCTTAGTGGTCCAACATGGAATCCAGCAACCCCGTGTGGGGCAGACGACAGATTCGATGGAGGCAGATCATGTACGACAGGATTCTGGTAGCGGTGGATGGCAGCCCGACGGCAGATCGCGCGCTGGACGAGGCCATCCAGCTTGCGCAAAAGCTTGGTTCTGAGCTGGTCATCGCGCATGTGATCGACAACTCGTACTTGATGTACGACGTTGGCTACATCGATGTCGGGGCCTTTACCGAAGCCTTGGTCAAACAAGGCAATCAAATCGTCGCCGACGCGCGGGACAAGGCCGAAAAGGCGGGTGTGCACGTCCACAGCGTCGTGGTTGACGACCCTATCGGAACGTTTGATATCGGCACTGCCATTGAGCAAGCGGCCCACAACGTCGGCGCTCAAGCCCTGGTGCTGGGCACGCACGGGCGTCGCGGCTTCCAGCGCTTGTTCCTGGGCAGTGTGGCCGAGAGCGTTGTACGCCGGAGCACGCTGCCGGTGCTGCTTGTCCGCGCGGTGGAGGCGGAAGCACCGCACGCCGCTACGGAACCGCTGAGCAATGCCGTCATTGCCTAGTCGCGTAGCGCATCCTCTGAAACGACATCGGGATCTGACCATGAGCTACGCCAGTGTGATGGTGCATCTGGACCGCAGCGAACGCGCCGTGCACCGCCTCAACCTCGCGGCCCAGTACGCACAGGCGCACGGCGCCAAACTCGTCGGCATCTATGCGAGCTTTGCGCCAAGCCTCAGCTGGTTCTACATGATGGAAAACGCTGCACGCTATCTGGAAGAAGACCGTATCCGACGCGACAACGTGCGGGATGCCGTGCACGCGCGCTTTCGCCAGGCGACGGAGAAGCTTACGGTGGAAACGGAGTGGCGAGCAGTGGAAGGCGACCCCGTGGCACTCGTGCTGCGCGAAGCGCGGGAGACCGATCTTCTTGTCGTCGGACAACGCAACCATGATGACCCGGATGAATTTATCGCTGGCGACTTTGTGGAAACCCTGATCCTGGAGTCGGGCCGCCCGGTGCTGGTTGTGCCGTACGCGGGCAACTTCACGGCATTGCCCAAGCGTGTGCTCGTAGCCTGGAGCGGCGGCCGCGAATCGGCTCGTGCTCTTCACGATGCCCTGCCAATGATGACGGGCGCAACGGTGCACGTGTTGCAGATCACGAGCACGCAGCCCAAGCACTGGGCTGAAGAAACCACGGTCGGTCAGGTCGCGCGTGCGCTCAACGCGCGCGGCATCCACACCACTGTGGAAGAGGCCGACTGCGCAGATTCCGACACCGCCGTGGGTGAACTGCTGCTCTCGCGAGCGGCCGACTTCAATGCCGATCTGATCGTGATGGGCGCCTACGGGCACAGCCGCCTGCGTGAACTCGTGCTGGGCGGCGTGACACGCACCCTGCTCAAGACGATGACCGTACCGGTGCTGATGTCGCACTGAGCCTCGACCTCAATTGCACCTGAGAAGATCACCATGAAGAACGATATCCAGCTCAAGCACGATGTCGAAGAGGAGCTGCAATGGGATCCGGCGGTGGACGCCAGCCGCTTTGCGGTGCAGGCCAAGGACGGTGTCGTCACGCTCTCTGGCGGCGTCGACACGTTTGCCGACAAGCATGCCGCGCAGGAGGCGATCCGCCGCGTTGCCGGCGTGACCGCGCTTGTCGTCCATGTGGACGTACGGATGCCGCCAGATATGGAGCGCCCGGATGACGAGATTGCGCAGGCGATCAGCAATGCATTGCATTGGAATGCATCGGTCCCGCCGAATGTTGTCCAGATCACTGTTGAAAACGGGGCCGTGACCCTGCGCGGTGAAGTCGACCAGGACTTCCAGCGCCGCGCGGCGCTGGACACGGTGCGCAGAGTCCACGGCGTGAAGTCCGTGGCCAATGCGCTGACATTGCGCCCCGCCGTCGGCCCGGCAGATCTGAGTGATCGCATTGCGAGGGCGCTGCAACGCCTGGCTGTGGTCGACGCCTCGCGCCTCAGTGTTTCAGTGGCCGACGGGACGGTGACTTTGTATGGGCCGCTGCGCAACCTCAACGAGTGCCGTGCGGCCCGCGAAGCCGCATGGGATGCTCCGGGCGTGCGCGCCGTTGTCGATCAGATGTGGGTTGTTTCCTAGAGGCAATTGCCCGTTCCACTGCTGTCGAAAACCTTGGAGTCCGAGATGGAAAAGAAGCTGATCGTGTACTACTCGCGCACCGGAACGGCACGCCAGGTTGCCGAGCAGATGGCTGCGCAGAGCGGATGGCAGCTTGCCGAGGTGACGGATGAGCACCCGCGCGCCGGCTTCCTGGGCGATGCGCGCTGCGTCATCGAAACGGTATTCCATGCGCGCGCCAAGTATCGCTATGAAGGTCCGCCGCTTGGTGAAGTCGAACACGTCATCGTGATCGCGCCCATCTGGATGGGCCATCTGGCTTCGCCCATGCGGGACTTCCTGGCCGACCAATTGCCGGCGTCCACGCACTTGTCTGTGATTTGTGTGATGGCGGCGCGCGGGGCATTCCGGGCTGTGGAAGAAATCATGCGGATCACGGCCACCATTCCGGCGCCGGTGCTGGCGTTGTTCCAGCGCGACGTGCTCAGCGGGTTGTCGCAGGAGGAGATCGCGGGCTTTATCGATCAGGTGAAGACCGCTGGCCGGTGGGAGCAATCGAGGCAGCGCCCAGCCTGGCTGTCGCCAACCGAAGCATGAAACCGAACACACAGCGCGGCGCTGAATCAACAGAAGGAGACTGGGCATGACCGGCTTTACCGAGGCGCAATGGAAACGGCTGAGGAGCTTGCTTGACGAACAGGAAGCCCGCGTGCAACGCCAACTATCGGCGTTGGGCGCATCTGTTGTGCCGATGCCGCGTGAAGCGCCGTTCGAGAACGCGGATCTTGCCGATGAAGAGGCGGGGGACCAAACAAACGACGTCATGCTCGCCCGTTACCGAAACGAGCTGGAGCAACTGAATGCTGCGCGCGAGCGTATGCAGCAGCACAGCTACGGCATCTGCGTCGATTGTGGCGAAACGATTCCGTTTTTACGCCTGCAAGCCCAGCCGACAGCCATGCGCTGTCTGTCTTGCCAAACGGCGCGCGAACGCCACTGGGCATAGCCAGGCGACTCTATCTAGCAGGAGCGAGGTATGAAAAGCGATCTGGGCATCAAGCAGGACGTCAACGACGAACTGCTTTGGGAACCTGCGGTGGATGCCGCCGCCATTGGTGTGGAAGTGGAGAACGGCGTGGTGACACTGACCGGCCACGTGCGCAGCTACATGGAGAAGCTTGCAGCCGAGCACGCGGCCGAGCGCGTGGGTGGCGTGCGCGGTGTCGTGCAGAAAATCGAAGTTCGCCTGCCCGGTGCACACACAGACGCGGACGTTGCTCAAGCAGCCCGTGACGCGCTGGAATGGCAGGTCAGCCTGCCGTCCAATCGCATCGAGGTGCTGGTCGAAAACGGCTGGGTAACGCTCTCGGGGGAGGTCGACTGGCCATACCAGAGCGAACAGGCGGCGCATGCGGTCGGATCGTTGCGCGGTGTAGCAGGTCTGATCAATCGGTTGCGGATCAAAGCGCGTGTGGTGCCAGCCAATGTTGCCGAGCAGATCGGCGCGGCGCTCAAGCGGCATGCCGCACGCGAGGCCGATCACATTCGCGTCTCCGTTCAAGGCGGGACGGTGACGCTCAGCGGCCACATCGGTTCCGCTGCGGAGCGGCGCGCTGCCAAGGGCGCGGCATGGTCCGCACCTGGCGTGACCGAAGTCATCGATCATCTCCAGATCGCCCCGTAAGGTCGGAAGTCATGCAAGAAAGAAAAAAACGCTGCCCAGCAGATAAACCGGGGCAGCGTTTTTTGGGGGAGAGCAGGCAAACCGATCAAAGCTCCGTCAGTGCTGCCTTGTCGGTCAGCTCGATGTTCTTGCCGCTCACGACGATCCAGCCTTCGCGTTGGAACCTCGACAGCGCACGGCTGACGGTCTCAAGCTGCATGCCGAGGTAGCTGCCGATTTCTTCACGCGTCATGCGCAGCGTGAAGCTCGAAGCGGAGTACCCGCGGTCCTGCATGCGCGTGGAGAGGTTCAGCAGGAAGGTGGCAACGCGTGCTTCCGCACTCAGCCCGGCGAGCAGCAGCATGAGCCCTGACTCGCGCACGATCTCTTCGGCCATCAATTGGTGAAGACGATGTTGCAGGGGGCGGATGTCCTGGCACAAGTCCTCAATGCAATGGAAAGGCATGGAGCAGACCGTGCTGTCTTCCAGGGCAATCGCATCGCAGGTGTGGCGATCGGCGGCAATGCCGTCGAGCCCAAGCGTTTCGCCCGACAGTTGGAATCCGGTGACGTGACTTGCGCCGTTGGGGTGCGATACCACGGTTTTGAACGATCCCGATCGGATGGCATACAGGGCGTGGAAGTTGTCACCCGCACGGAAGAGTGCTTCGCCCTTGGCGATCTTGCGCCACGTGTGCACCATCTGGTCCAGCTGTTCGCGTTGTGTGGAGGGCACAGCGCTTGCGATGCAGGCCCAGTGCATCATGCAATTTGCGCACTGGCTGTTCGGGATCAGTGGCGTAGTCTGCCGGGCCTGCGTGGCGTCGCGCACGAGCCGGAGTTGGGGAAGCGCAGCGGGATGGCGGGTTTCAATGGGGGCAGGGGACTCTATGGTGCGCGGAATCATGGGATGGCTCCGGGAGGCGCTTGTGGTCTTTGAGCCACACATCCTCGGCGAGGCGGTGGGTATCCGGTCACTGCGTTCCATCAAGGTCCGGTGTCCGTACGCTCAGTATCGGAGGCGCCGCGTTTGCGCGAAATCAGGCAGCGCTGAGTTGGCCGTCGGGATGCGCCATGCCGTTGTCAGGATTCCCTGACAACGGCGGCAGGGTTTTCCGGGGGGGCGTCTCCTTCACACGGCTAGTATCTCCAGCCTTGGGAATGGGCTATGTTGATTGCATCCCGACCTTTTGGTGGTGTCCGGTGGCGGAGCAAGACACTCAATCCTCGAAGGCAATGCACAGGCGGCTGCTGCAGTTGCAATCCACTTCGGCCGAACTTGTGGTGGGGGTACTGGCCATTTTGCTGCTGGCCGCGTCGGTTGCCCGGCTGGCTTTTGCGCTCCAGGCCGGGGATGCACCGTTTATTTTGCTAGCCTCGGCAAGTATTTTTGCCGTCATCGCGCTGGTGTTCTACTGGCTGCGGCTGCAGAAGTTGCGAGCCGCCGTCGCACGGGATCTGACGTACCTTGAGAAGAGCGAAGCCCGGCTGGCCGGCATCATCCGCTCGTCCATGGAAGCCATCATTTCCGTCGATGATGCCCAGCGCATCGTGTTGTTCAATCCGATGGCCGAGACACTGTTCGGTTGCTCCGCTCGCCAGGCCATTGGTCGCCCGCTGTCGGACTTGATTCCCGAGCGGTTTCGCGGCGCGCACGAAGCACACGTACGGCGCTTCGGGGTGACGGGCGTATCGGAGCGTCAGATGGGTAAGCAGCGCCCGCTGTTTGCCTTGCATACCGACGGGCGGGAATTCCCGATCGAAGCGTCGATTTCACAGATCGAGGTGAACGGGGGCAAGCTGTTCACGGTGATGCTGCGCGACACCACGGAGCGCGTCCGCGCAGAAGCGGCACTGCGGCGCTCCCAGGAAGAACTGCAGCATCTGTCGGACAGCATTCTGGCCACGCGCGAGGAGGAACGGCACCGTATCGCCCATGAGCTGCACGACGATCTGGGTCAACGCCTGAGCGCGCTCAAGATGGACATTTCGCTGCTGGCGGCCGATCTGCAGGCAGCACGGAGCGACAAGGTGTTGATCGACCAGACCCAGGCGATGCAACACGTGATCGACGAGACAATTGTTGCCGTGCGGCAGATTTCTGCGGATCTTCGGCCGCCGTTGCTCGACGAGCTGGGGCTCGTGCCCTCCATCGAATGGATGGCCAAGAATTTTCGTCAACGCTTTGGCCTGGTCGTAACTGTGCATGCTCAAGAGCTGGCAATGAACGAGCGCGCTGCCATCTCGGTCTTTCGGATCGTGCAGGAGGCGCTCAACAATGTCGTGCGCCATGCCGATGCCACGCGTGTTGAGATCGAGTTCTCGCAGCACGACGACGTGCTGGAGTTGTCCATTCAAGACAATGGGCATGGCTGGAGCGGGGCACCCCCGGCGGTGGGTGAACGCAAGCCGCTGGGGTTGCTTGGCATTCGCGAACGGGCCCGGTTACTGGGCGGGCAGGCGACGATCACACACGCGCCTGGCGGCGGCTTTCGCTTGAGCGTAAGCTTTCCCGCCGTTCACAAAGCCACCGAGGAGGCACGGACATGATTCGCGTGATGATCGCCGACGATCATGCCGTGATGCGCGATGGTGTGCGTCATATCCTGGAGCGAGCAGGGGATTTTGAAGTCGCATGCGAAGCCTCCGACGGTACGCAGGTCCTGCAACTGGTGCGCGACCATCAACCGCAGGTAATCGTGCTGGATCTTTCGATGCCGGGGCGCACCGGCCTGGAGCTGCTCCGCCAGTTGCACGACGACCACCCCAGGGTGCGCGTGCTGGTGCTGACCATGCACGCAGAAGAGCAGTACGTGGCGCGTGCCTTTCGTGCGGGGGCGGCCGGCTACCTGACCAAGGAGAGCGCTGCGACCGAATTGGTCACTGCGCTGCAGAAGGTGGCGACCGGCGGCACGTATGTCAGTCCGCCCATGGCGGAAAAACTTGCCCACAGCCTGGGCGAGCCCAGTGAGGAGGCGGCCCACACACGCCTGTCCGATCGTGAGATGGAGGTCTATCGCCGGCTGGTGCGGGGTGAGCCCTTGACCGAAATCGCCACCAGCCTGTGCGTGAGTGCCAAGACCATCAGCACCTACAAGATGCGGTTGATGGACAAGCTGCAGCTCTCAAGCGAAGCCGCCCTTGTGCGGTACGCGATACGTCATCGCTTGTTTTCCGACGACGATACGCTGTAGCGCACTCGGCCGCAGGACTCGCCACGGCCTTGCGACACATCAAAGGCCGCAGCCCCCGAATCGCTATCGTTGATGCACATGCATCGGCCGGTCGATATCACCCCGGGGCGCACCCCTGTCTGCCGTGCATGGCCAAGGGGGCCATGTGCAAGCCATTCTCAAACTCGCCTACAAGCTGCTGGTCAATGACAAGGCCAAGCTGAGCGGCTTGCTGGTGGGTATTACGTTTGCGGTGTTTCTGATGATCGAGATGACGTCGCTGTTTGCGGGCGTGCTCAATCGGTCTTCGTCTGCCGTGTACAACATCGGCGCGCGGATGTGGGTGATGGACCCGGCCGTCAACACTGTGGCCAATTCGATCGGCATGCCGGATTACGTTCTTGATGCGGTGCGCAGCATTCACGGGGTGAAATTTGCCGTTCCACTGTATTCAGGCGGCGCACTTGTGCGCCTGAAGAGCGGAACCTATCAGCCCGTGACCGTCGTCGGCATTGACGACACCAGCCTGTTCGGCCGCCCGCACATGCTCAGCGGCCGCATCCAGGACCTGTACGGCGACAACGCCTTCATCGTCATCCAGGACGCCGAGTTCGGGAAGCTGGAAAACCCACATATCGGCACGGAGTTCGAAGTCAATGACCATCGAGGGGTGATCGTCGGCATTGGCGAGGTGGCGACCAGCGGATTGTTTGGCGTGCCCACCCTGTACACAACGTACCGCCGCGCTGTGCAGTATCTGCCCGGCACGCGCTACACGATGTCGTACATCCTGATCGAGCCCAAGTCCGACGCCGACATTGCTGCAATTGAACGCGCGGTAGACCGGCTCGGCTATCGCGCCCTGACCAAGGAAGAGTTCATCGGCCGCATCTCGCACTTCTATACCTACCAGACAGGGCTTGGAACCAACATCCTGCTGATGACGGTGATCAGCTTCGTGGTGGGGTTGTCGATATCGGGGCAGACGTTCTACACCTTCATCCTGGAAAACCTGGAACGCTTTGGCGCACTCAAGGCCATTGGGGCCAAGGGGCGCGAGCTGGTCACGATGATTGTCTTCCAGGCTACGTTCGTGGCGCTGGTTGGCTACGGGCTGGGCATCGGCCTATGTGCCGCGTCGATCGCGCTGGTGCGTCTTCGCATTCCGGACTATGCGGCCATGATCACGTTCACCAATCTGATGCTGGCGCTGGCCATGGTGGTTGTGATTGCCGGCATATCGGGCTACATCGGGGTACGCAAGGTACTTCGCATCGAACCCTTCGACATCTTCCGGGGTTGATCGTGGCCAACGTTGCCATTGCCGCTCAGGCCCTCGATAAATGGTTTGGCGAAGGCGAGGCGCGTACCTGCGCGCTCAAGCAGGTCAGTTTCGAGGCCCAATTCAACGAGATGCTGTTCATCGTCGGGCCTTCGGGCAGCGGCAAGACGACGCTGCTGAGCGTGATCTCGGGCATCCTGCGCCCAGATGGCGGGCGGGCCGTGGTGGACGGAGTCGATATCTGGGGCCTGGGTGCCGACGCACTGGCCGATTTCCGTCTGAGCAGGATCGGCTTCGTTTTCCAGGACTACCACCTGTTCCCGCGCCTCACCACGGTCGAGAACGTCGCCATCCCGCTGATCCTGCGACATGTGCCGTGGGACACAGCGCTCGAGCAAGCCATGCACTACCTCGATGTGGTCGGGTTGAAGAACCGTGCGCAGTTGCCTCCGGTCAAGCTCAGCGGCGGTGAACAGCAGCGCGTGGCCATTGCACGTGCCATCGTCACGCAGCCCGACATCCTGATCCTGGATGAACCCACCGCATCGCTGGATGGCGACACCGGCCGCGCCATCATGCAGTTCGTGAAGACGGAAATATTGAACGCGCACCGCTGCATCGTGATCGTGACGCACGACGCGCGCATCCTCGACATGGCAAGCCGCATCCTCGATATGGAAGACGGCAAGCTGAGCCGCATTGAACACGGAGAGATGCGATGAAGATCCGATGGTTGTTTGTGCTCTCTGTGATCGGTGCGCTGGCTGGGGTGGGGGCCGCCATCTATTACGCACGGCAGAAGCCGCCGCTGCCGCCTGTCTTCCAGCCCGCGGCCAATCCTTACGCGACGGGCATCTACGCCAACGGCATTGTCGAAAGCGACCAGCCCAGCGGCGCAAACCTGAACCTGTATGCCGAAGTGTCGGGCACCGTCGCGCGTATCGCCGTGCAGGAAGGGCAGGCGGTCAAGCGCGGTGATGTGCTGATCCAGATCGAGGATTCCGTGCAGCGTGCTTTGACGGCACAACAGCAGTCGCAAGCGGATGCCGTCGACGCCCAGTTGAACGCGCTACTGGCCCAGCCGCGCAAGGAAGCGCTGGAGGTCACGCGTGCACAGGTGAGCGCGGCAGATGCCGGCCTGCGCACCGTGCAGGATCAGTTGGACAAGCTTGAAGCGGCCGCCCGGCTCAATCCCAAGGCAGTCAGCCGTGATGCCATGGACAACGCCGCCAACGCGGTACGGGTGGCACACGGCAATCTTGCAGTCGCCCAGCGCCAATACGACCTGACGCGCGCCGGCGCCTGGAGCTACGACATCCGTACGCTGCAGAAGCAGCGCGATGCCTTGCAGAAGGGCGCGGCAGCAGCGGCGGCATTGCTCGAAAAATACGCCGTGCGGGCACCTGTGGACGGTGTTGTCATGTCGGTGAACACTGCGATGGGCAGCTATGTATCGCCGCAGGGCACCTATGACACCTACACACGGGCCAACGTGCCACTCGTCACCATGAGTACCGGCCAGAACAAGCTGGCTGTCCGTGTGTATGTGGACGAGATCCTGGTGCACCGCCTTCCGCCCGGCCAGGTGCAGGCACGCATGTTTGTGCGCGGCACCGATATCAGCGTGCCGCTGGAATTCGTGCGCGTGCAGCCGTATGTGTCGCCCAAGGTGCAGTTGTCCGACCAGCGCTCCGAACGTGTGGATGTGCGCGTGCTGCCGTTGCTTTTCCGTTTCAAGCAGCCTGATAAGCTGGCCGTTTATCCCGGCCAACTGGTCGACGTCTATCTGCAGGGGGCGTCGTGAAAGCGGCAGCGGGGGCGATAGCCGCAGCGGTGGCGGTCTGGGGCTGCGCCGTCGGGCCGGATTTCCACATACCTCCGGCACCGGGCGTCGATCGCTATCTTCGTGACGGCGATCCTGCGCAGGCGGCCGCCGCAGACGGCGTGGTGCAGCGCTTCACGGCGGAAACAGTGCCGGCAGACTGGTGGCGTGCCCTCGGCAGTCCCGCGCTTGATCTGGCCATGGAAGCGGCCATTACGGCCAACCCGAGCCTGCAGCAGGCAGAAGCCAACCTGCGCGCCGCGCAAGACCTGTTGCGAGCTGGCGCGGGCGTGTTCTACCCGCAGGTGGCTGGCTCAGCCGATGTGTCACGTCAGGCGGCGCTGCCCGCCAGGCTCGGGCAGGCTGGGGCGCCAAGCCTTTTTACGCTGTGGACGCTGGGGGCATCCATCAGCTACGCGGTCGATATCTTTGGCGGCAATCGGCGTGCGGTGGAATCACTGGCGGCGCAAGCAGAGGGGCAAAGGTACGCGGTGGCCGCGGCATACCTCGCGCTGACCGGCAATCTTGTGAACGCCGTGATCGCCCATGCCGCCTATCAGGCGCAGATCGACACCACGCGCAGCCTGATTGCCGTGGTGCGCGAGCAGGTGGAGATTGCACACGCGCAGGTCGAAGCTGGCGTCATGGCGCATGCCAGCGAGTTGAGCCTTGCCGCGCAATTGGCGTCGTTGGAGGCATCGCTGCCTCCGCTGGAGCAGAAGCGTGACCAAGCTGCGCATCTGCAAGCGGTGTTGGCCGGCCGATTTCCTTCCGAGGCAGACGCCGTAGACGTTGCGCTCAACGGGCTGCAACTGCCGGCGGACCTGCCCAGGCTGGTGCCCTCTGAGCTGGTGCGCCAGCGGCCCGACGTTCTGGCCGCACAGGCGCGCCTGCACCAAGCCAGCGCCGAGGTGGGGGTAGCAATGGCGGCGATGCTGCCAAGCCTGACCCTGAGCGCAGACTACGCCCGGATGAGCGGCCGTAGCGCCGATCTGTTTGGTGCAAAAGCCGGCGCCTGGAGCGTGGGGGCAAGCCTTGTGGCCCCGCTGTTTGAAGGCGGCACCCTGTATTTCCGCCGCTCCGCATCCCGGCAGGCATTGCAGGCAGCCGATGCTGGTTATCGGCAGGTGGTGCTCTCTTCGTTCGAACAAGTGGCCGATGTGCTGCGTGCACTGGAACACGATGCAGCGCAGCTTGACGCACAGTTGCGCGCGCAGGCGGCGGCAAATGCCGCACTGGAAGAGATCAACGCAGACTACCGTGCCGGTGTTGCCGGCTATCTGCAGGTGCTCAGTGCTGACCTGCAATATCAGCAAGCCGTGCTCGGCACGCTGCAGGTGCGTGCACAGCGGCTGCAAGACACCGTGGCGCTGTTCCTTGCCCTGGGCGGCGGCTGGCGTGGCGCCGGCATTGAACCGCCGGTGGCGGGCACGCACGACAGCCGCCCAGGCAACGACGGCCGTTGAGTTGCGTCAAGGCCGGACGCGCGCCCTGCGCTCTAATGGTTTGCACATCCATGCGGTTTGCTCGCAATTTCCTATGCACATCACGTCCGTGCCGTTTCCGCACTCGCCCGCCGACGATCTCTCAATGTGGTCGGCGCTTGTCTCGCAAGACGTGCTGGAGCGCCTCCAGAGCCAGACGCACGGCCTGACGGAGCAGGCCGCCGCACAGCGCCTGCGTGAAAACGGCCTCAACCGCGTGGCCAACGGCCATCAAGAGGCTGTGCTGATTGAGTTGGCGCGCCGCTCGGTCAATCCGCTGAATCTGCTGCTGATCTCGCTGGCGGGCGTCTCGGCGGTGTTGGGCGATGTACGGGCGGCCGTGCTGATTGCGTTCATGGTGGTGCTGAGCGTTGTGCTGGGCTTTCTGCAGGAGCATCGCTCGAACCGGGCGGCAGAGGCACTGCGGCGCATGGTGCATACAACGGCAACGGTACGGCGCATCGGTTCCGATGGCGCGGAAGCGTGCCAGGAAATCCCGATCGAACAACTGGTGCCAGGCGATATCGTTCAGCTTTCCGCCGGCGACATGGTGCCGGCCGACTTGCGGCTGCTCAGTGCGAAGGATGTGTTCGTCAACCAGTCGGCCCTGACTGGCGAAGCCATGCCGCAGGAAAAGCATGCGGAGCCCTCCGACAGCCATTTCGCGGCAGATTTCGACCGGCCCAATCTGTGCTTCATGGGCAGCGCCATGGTGAGCGGCTACGCCACGGGCGTTGTCTTGACCACTGGGCACCGCACCGCCTTTGGTCATGTGGCCAACCTCATTGCCGGGCAGCGCGTGCAGACCAGCTTTGATCGCGGCATTACCCGGTTCACTTGGCTGATGCTGACGCTGATTCTGGTGATGGCGCCCACGGTCTTTCTCATCAATGGATTGACCAAGGGCAACTGGTTCGAGGCGCTGTTGTTTGCGGTGGCTGTAGCCGTGGGCTTGACGCCCGAGATGCTGCCGATGATCGTCACGGTGAATCTGGCCAAGGGCGCCATTGCCATGTCGCGCAAGAAGGTCATCGTCAAGCGGCTCAACGCCATCCAGAACTTTGGTGCAATGGATGTGCTGTGCACCGACAAGACCGGCACGCTCACGCAAGATCGCATCATCCTCAAGCACCACCTGGATTTGCGCGGCGAAGAATCCGACCAAGTGCTGGAGTACGCGTTTCTTAACAGCTTCTATCAGTCGGGCCTGAAGAACCTGCTGGACGTGGCCGTGCTCAAGCACGTGGAGCTCGAGCAGCGCCTGGATGTGCATGCGCGGTTCCAAAAGATCGATGAGCTGCCGTTTGACTTCGAACGTCGGCGCATGTCGGTAGTGCTGGCGCAGGACGACGGCACGCACGTGCTGATCTGCAAGGGTGCGGTGGAAGAAGTGCTGGCCGTCAGTGCGCGCTACGTAAGCGGTGACGAGGCTGGCCCGCTGGAGGCAAGCCACCTCCAAGATACGCGGCAACTGGCGGAGAACCTCAACGCCGACGGCTTTCGTGTCGTGGCGGTTGCGTACAAGGAGATGCCGCCCGAGCAAAGCCAGTACGCCGTGGCGGACGAGTCAGGATTGACGTTGCTGGGGTACATCGCCTTTCTCGACCCGCCACGTGATACGGCCGCACCCGCCATTGCCGCATTGAAGGCCCGCGGCGTGGCGGTCAAGATCCTGACCGGAGACAACGGCATTGTTGCGCGCAAGATTTGTCGCGAGGTCGGGCTGGCCGTGGAGCCGGTGGTGCTCGGCGCCGAGCTGGCCGCCATGTCACCTGACCAGATGGCCGAGGTAGCCGAGCGCGCGTCGGTGTTCGCCAAGGTGTCGCCGGCGCAAAAGGCAGCCATTGTCGAGGCACTGCACCGCAGGGGCCACGTTGTGGGCTTCATGGGTGACGGCATTAACGATGGGCCGGCGCTCAAGGCCGCGGATGTCGGCATCTCCGTGGATAGCGCGGTCGATATTGCCAAGGAGTCCGCCGACATCATCCTGCTGGAGAAAAGCTTGGCCGTTCTTGGGGAGGGCGTGACGGAAGGGCGCAAGGTGTTCGGCAACATCGTCAAGTACATCAAGATGGGCGCCAGCTCGAACTTCGGAAACATGTTCAGCGTGCTGGGCGCCAGCCTGTTTCTGCCCTTCCTGCCAATGGCACCGGTGCAGGTGCTGCTCAACAACCTGCTCTACGACTTTTCGCAAACCGCCATCCCGACCGACAACGTGGATGAGGACTACCTCGTCAAACCAAGACGGTGGGAGATCGGCAGTATCTTGAAGTTCATGCTGTACATGGGGCCTGTCAGCTCGCTGTTTGATTTCGCGACCTATGCGCTGCTGCTCGGCGTCTTTCACGCGTGGGCGAATCCGGCGCTGTTCCAGTCCGGGTGGTTCGTTGAATCGCTGCTGACGCAGACGCTCATCATCCATATCATCCGCACGGCCAAGGTGCCGTTCGTGCAAAGCCGGGCGAGCACCGCGCTGGTGCTGACCAGCATTGCCATTGCCTGCGTCGGTATCGCCATGCCGTTGACATCGGTCGGGGCACTGTTCGGCTTTGCGCCGCTGCCGGCAGCCTACTGGCCCTGCCTGGCAGCAATCGTCCTGGTCTACGGCTTGTGCGCCTACGTGATGAAAGCCTGGTACGTGCGCAGATACGGCTTGGATTGAGCCAGGCGTGTCAGCCAGCCCGGCGCTCCGTTTGCGGGGCCACGCCCAACGCAGCGCGCACTTCGGCGTCTTCCACCTGAGGAAAATCGGCGTAATACAAGCCGACCGCGCGGAAGCCCTGCGGCGCGTAGAGGCAGACGACCTCATCGGCCAGCGGTCGGATTTCGTCCAGGCTGTCAGGCGCCGCCACGGGAACGGCACAGATAAGGCGTTGCGGATGGCGCTGCCGTATGGCGTGGAGTGCCGCCTTCATGGAAGCTCCGGTTGCCAGCCCATCGTCGACGACGATCACGACGCGTCCTTCTACGTCATACGGGCCACGATTCGGGGTATAGAGCGCGCGGCGCCGACGGATGACGTCCATCTGTTCGGCGCTTTCCTGTTCCAGGTATGTGGTGTCTGCGCCAATGCGGCTCGCATAGGGTGCGAAGTAAGTCCAGCCGCCTTCTTCAATAGAGCCGACAGCCAGTTCAGGGTTGAACGGTGCGCCGAGCTTGCGAACCAGCACCACATCAAGCTGACCGCCGAGTGCGTGCGCGATGAGGGCGCCCATTGGAACCGCGCCCCTTGGGATGGCCAACACCAGCGGGTGCATGTCCCTGTACTTCTCGAGTGCCTGCGCGAGCATGCGCGCTGCATCCAATCGATCTTTGAATCGCATGGGGCTACCCCGCGTGTCGGTGAGGTTGTGAGGTTGCACTCAGGTGGCGGGTAAACCAAGCCCGCGCCAGCTCGGCCACCTGTTCGAGCGTGCCTTCCTCTTCAAAAAGGTGCGTTGCGTGGGGTACCGTCTCCAGGGCTTTTTCACAGTGCATTTGGCTCAGGGCCTGCCGGTTGAGATCGAGCACGTCCAAATCGGCCGCGCCAACGATCAGCAGGGTCGGGCAGGCGAGTTTGCTAAGTGCACGTTGACCGGCAAGATCCGGGCGGCCGCCGCGGCTGACGACCGCTTCGATCGGGCAAGCGTCATCAGCGTCGGCCGCCGCCAGGATTGCGGCTGCGGCGCCCGTACTGGCGCCGAAGTAGCCGAGGCGCAACTTGCGTTCGCGGGCGATGCTGCCGACCGCGCGTGTGGCTGTCTGCAGGCGCCGTGCAAGAAGCTCGATATCGAACCGGCACGACGCATGTGACGCCTCGTCGGCGCTCAACAGATCAAACAGCAGCGTGCCCAGGCCGGCGGCATGGAGCTGATCCGCGACATACCGGTTGCGCGGGCTGAGCCGTGAACTCCCGCTGCCATGCGCAAAGATCACCAGGCCGGTTGCATTGCCGGGGCAGTCCAACGTGCCTTCCAGCATTGCGTCGTCCGCCACA
The DNA here is from genome assembly GCF_047304345.1 of Ralstonia sp. Ralssp135. Taxonomy (NCBI): domain Bacteria; kingdom Pseudomonadati; phylum Pseudomonadota; class Betaproteobacteria; order Burkholderiales; family Burkholderiaceae; genus Ralstonia; species Ralstonia sp. Ralssp135. Next base: position 4,514 of record NZ_JBGLYZ010000027.1, on the reverse strand, counting down.
ATGTCCATGCTGAGAGAAAGCGGCTCGGGATTCATGGGAGAGGTCTTCCTGAAATGGGGTGGCAGCCGGATTACACGCTCAGCGGCGGCTGGACGCTACCGGTCGTCTCGCGCTCACGCTCGTTATGAACGAGCCGGGCGATAAGGCTCCACTCGGTGGCCATTGCGCCGAGCACATCGTCCAGAGACAGCACGCCGACCAGCGCACCGTCAGAGGTCACACCAACACGCCGGACGCCGCATGAGAGCATTTCCTGCAACGCGTCGCTCAGACTTGCCTCGAGCGGTACGTTGGAAATGCCCCGGCTCATGACATCGGCCACACAGGTCTGGGAGGGGCTCACCCCAACCGCAACCGCATCAAGCACGATGTCGCGATCCGTGACAACGCCGATCGCACGCGGTCCGGAAGGAGTGTTCTCCGTCACGACAAGCGCACCGACATGCTTCTGGCGCATCTGCTGTGCCGCTTCCTGAAGCGTGCAGGAAAGCGGAATGTGTACTGCATTGTGTGAATAGACGTCCTGAACTCGCATGATGGGCTCCTCGGTGTTGTCGATCAGGCGGCCTTTTCAGCTCTAGCCGATGTGGAGCGTGCCAGTCCGTTCTTCTTCACCTCGGAGTCGGGCGGGGCCATGAGGTTGAAGCTGTCAAAGAAGGCCTTCAGCGAATCGGAGGACGCAGCAAACAACTGCGAGGAAGAGGTCTGCCCTTCGGGTTGCTGCATCTGCTGGGTCCACTCCGTCAATCGACGCAGATAGGCGGCCTGCAGCTTGTTCGTGAACTCGGACCAGGTCTTCAGGGCGTTAGCCCCGTGGCTCGATTGCATCTTCATGAAGATGCCTTGCGCAGTGGCCAGCGATGCCCAGTCATGCGTGCCGCTCAGTTCGTGTTCCAGTTCACGCACATCTTCCAGCGCAGCCTCAGCCAGCTTGAGGCGGAAACGGGCCAGATCGATCTGCGCCTCAAGCATGAAGCTGGCGGTGCGGCTCATCTCGCGCATGACGGTACAGGCCAGGTTGCATGCCATATCAGCAGGTTGTTGCATTGTGATCTCCGGTGGGGTCTTGGCGGGCAGGTGAGGGGGGCCGCCGAATGAGGTATCCATATGCAGCGTAGGCACTTTGCAGTTGTGTGCGTTGATATGGCGCAAATTGGCGGCCGCGCGCGAAGCACCATCGCAACGGTGCTTGATCTCAAGGTACTTGGTTGCCTGAGCCTGCCCAAACGGAATCACCGCTCTGTGCCTCTGATGTAGGGCACCACGTTGGATATCCCGACAGGGATCACATGCGCCCGCTCTTCCACGTTGAGCGGCTGCTGTGTGGCGATCTGGGCGTCCAGCACGTGCAGGTCCGCTTTCGATGCGTCGGCCCCGGCGCGCATGCGATTGCGGATGCGCATGCGCAGCGTGTCGACGTCGGCAACGCAGTCCGCGATGGCCAGGCCCACCCCCAATCGGCTCGCCAACGAGAAGAAACGTCGGCGCTGCCGCTCGGCCAGGAACGTGGCATCCGCAATCATCGGAAAACCGGCGCTGATCCCCAGCTTGCAGACGGCGGCAAGGCGCCGATAGGTACGTTCGATTGCGCGTGGCAGGTAGCGATCGACGGCGGCTGGATGCGCGACGCGCTGGCGTTCGACGTCGGAGCGCACGCGAATCATCCTTTCTGCTTCGGCAAGCTGTGCGGCGCGGGTGGATTTTCCACTGCCCGAAAGGCCATGCATGAGAAGGATGCAGGCGTCGTTTCGACAGAGCAGCTCCCGAGACAGGTCGAGCATGCAGCGTGCCTCGGCGCGTGGCCTGGCAGCCAGATCGGGGGTTGCGTCCAACTGATGGGCGCGCTCCAGAAGCACGCGGGCACGCACGAGCGCACGCATTGATGCGTAGAAAGGCAGGACTGCCAACCCGCCGTAGTCGCCACATCGTTCGAGATAACGGTTGATCATCCGATACGCCATCCCATGCAGACCCGTTGCGAGCAAGTCCATGAACAGAAAGGCGGTGTCGTACATGGTGTCGATCCGCCGGAGCGATTGGGAGAATTCCAGGCAGTCGAACGGCGTCGGCTGGCCATTCATCGACACGATGTTGCCCAGGTGAAGGTCGCCATGGCATTCGCGGACGTGGCGGCTGCGTCGCCGTGACGCGAATGTCGCTTCCAGGCGACTTGCGTGCTGACGAAGCAGCGCTACCGTGGCCGCCGCAATCTGGGATTCCGTGCTGAGGGCAATCACCCCCGCTGCGCAATCCTCAAGCGTGCGTCGAATGCTTGCGGGTGTTCCATCGTCTGAGCCTGATGCGCAGACAGGCGCGGTTGCGTGGAAGTCTGCGATCAGGTCAGCTAGCGCGTCGATCTCCCCCGCGCGGAGTCGTCCATCATGCGCCATTGCACTGAGCAAGTCTTGCTGGGCAAAGCGGCGCATGCAGACCGCGTACTCACAAGGCGTGCCTTGCCCACTGACGCAGATGCGGCCTGTGGCCGGATCGTGCGAAATGGGCACCACGCCAAGGTATAGCGCAGGGGCGAGGCGGCGGTTGAGCCGGCATTCCTCCTCGCAATCGATTTGCCGCGCACGGAGCGTCGAAAAATCGACAAAGTCCAGCTTGATCGGCTTGCGCACCTTGTACGCAAACTCTCCAGCCAGGAAGACCCACGACAGATGGGTTTCGATCATCTGCAGATCCGCAGCAGGGTGTGGATACGATGCTGGCTCGAGCATGCGAGTCACCAACGCTTCTGGTGGCTGCGTGCATGGAATGGTGGTGGCTTGTTCGGCCATACGCGGGCTTCACCTCCGGATAGAGAAGGTCAATATCGCGCGGTTGCTGCCGTGCGCCCTGACGTAGATCAACGTCTCCACGGGTCGATTTCCTAGCATGGAGTCATCGTCTTCCTGGTGATTCCGATGAAAGCACTCGTCTACGAAGGGCCTGGCAAGATCACCCTGACCGACAAGCCAAAACCGGCATTGCTGGCGCCTGGCGACGCAGTGGCGCTCGTCAGGTTAACGACCATCTGTGGCACCGATCTGCACATCATCAAGGGCGACGTCCCGAACTGCGAGCCGGGGTGCACGCTGGGCCACCAAGGTGTGGGCGTGGTGGAGTCCGTCGGCGCGGCCGTCACCTCACTTACGCACCGGTTCAGGCTCGACGACATCCTCGCCGCCTACGACCCCTTCCGCAATGCCGCGAAGACCCAGGCGCTCAAGGTGATCATCTCCGCCTAGGCGGCGAGACATATGCGATGAACTCTTAGTTTTGTGAGGTGGACGCCATGAGCGAGGCGAAGCTCCTGTCTTATGACCCTGTGCAACATCTACTGCCGCAGCCAACGTCCCATGCGGCGCCGGCCACCATTGCGCTGGCACCGCCGCTATTGGAGGGCGGCAACACGTTGACTGCAGCGCTTGCTCAGCGGAAGAGCGTGCGGGAGTTCGCGCCCACGCCGCTGTCGCCGCAGCAACTGAGCGAATTGCTATGGGCGGCGAACGGCATCAACCGGCCGGAAACAGGCGGGCGCACGGCACCCTCAGCGCATGGCCTGAACGAGATCGACATCTACGTCGCGCTGCCAGAGGGCGTCTACGAATACGAGCCTGTGGCCCACCGTTTGCGACTCAAGCACGCCGTGGACGCGCGCAACCTGACTGGATACCAGGATTTTGTCGGCAAGGCGCCGCTGGATCTGGTGTACGTGGTCAACCATGGTCGCGCAGACCAGATGCCAGAAGCCGTGCGCGAAACATTTGCCGGCGTAGCGGCAGGAGCGATCTCACAGAATGTGTCGCTTTACTGTGCCGTGGCCGGGCTGGGTTGTGTGGTGCGTGGCTGGCTCAATCAGCGTCTGCTGGCAGAAGCCTTGTCACTCAATGAAGACGAAGTTCCGGTGCTGGCACAGACGGTCGGCCACCCAGCCGCTGAGCAATGAGGTATGAGATGAACCAAGCAGGTCGTTTTTTGCCACGCGGCATTCTCGCCGCGTTTGTTTTGGCCGCCAGCGCTCACGCTGGTGCGGTCGGACCGGATGCGGCGGCGGCGCCTGAGGTCCGCGTCCAGAACGAGATCGCCTATGTTTCAGGTGGCGTGGGGAGCGACGAGCGCGACACCATGCACGCGATGGCAAGCCGTTTCAACGTGCGGCTGAACGTGGTGTCGGCCAGAACCGGCGAGGCATTGTCGGATGTGGATGTTTCGGTTGCCGATGATCACGGCAAGCTCCGTTTGCGCGTGCGCACGGAGGGGCCGCTGTTGTATATGCGATTGCCTCGCGGGCGCTATCAGATAACGGCCGCGTATCGGGGTGTGATGCAGACCCTCAGCGTTCGGGCAGGTTCGAAGCCGGTCGACGCCGTTGTGCGGTTGCGTACCGAACCGGAAACAGACCGGTGGCTACTGTGCAAGCGCGATTGCCCCCGCGCTGGCGTACGTCCGACGACGCGATGAGGCCGTCATGACAATACAGCGCATTGCGCTCATCACCGGGGGGATGGGCGCAATGCGCTGTATTG
>NZ_JBGLYZ010000026.1:0-76117 GCF_047304345.1 Ralstonia sp. Ralssp135 | reverse complement strand
CCCCCAGCCCGTCGCTGCACCCGCTCCCGCACCCGTACCTGTTTCACCGCCGGCTCACATTGCCGTGCCGGACGCACCTGCCGTGCAGCCCGCACTCGACGTGCAAGCCGACGACGTCGAAACCGTGCCCACGCCCGCCGTCATCGAACAGGCCCGCAAGGGCTGGATGTCACGCCTGCGCTCCGGCCTGTCGAAGACGAGCAAGGGCCTGACCACGCTGTTCGTTGGCGTGAAGGTGGACGAAGCGCTGTTCGAAGAGCTGGAGACCGCGCTGCTGATGGCCGACGCCGGTGTCGACGCCACCGAATACCTGCTCGGCGAACTGCGCCGCCGCATCAAGGCTCAGCGCATCGAAACCGCCGAAGGCGTGAAGACCGCCCTGCGCGACTTGCTGGTCGAGCTACTGCACCCCCTGGAAAAAACCATGGTGCTTGGCCGCGAACAGCCGATGGTGATCATGATCGCGGGCGTCAACGGCGCCGGCAAGACGACCAGCATCGGCAAGCTATGCAAGCACTTCCAGACCTACGGCCAATCGGTGCTGCTGGCCGCGGGTGACACGTTCCGTGCCGCCGCGCGAGAACAACTCGTGGTCTGGGGTCAGCGCAACAACGTCACGGTGGTGGCGCAGGAATCGGGCGACCCGGCCGCCGTGATCTTCGATGCGGTGAACGCCGCACGCGCACGCGGCATCGACATCGTCATGGCCGACACCGCCGGCCGCCTGCCGACGCAGTTGCACCTGATGGAAGAACTCAAGAAAGTCCGCCGCGTGACCGCCAAGGCGATGGCCACGGCGCCGCACGAAACGCTGCTGGTGATCGATGGCAACACGGGGCAGAACGCCCTCGCGCAAGTCAAAGCCTTTGACGAAGCGCTGGGCCTCACGGGCCTGATCGTCACCAAGCTGGATGGCACCGCCAAGGGCGGCATCCTGGCCGCCATCGCTCGGCAGCGGCCGGTGCCGGTGTACTTCATCGGCGTAGGTGAGCAGGTGGAGGATCTGCAGCCGTTTTCGGCGCGGGAATTTGCGGATGCGTTGTTGGGTTGACCACCCTCGCGCGCAACGCTTCAACGTAGAAACGCCCTGACTCGATCAGGGCGTTTTGTTTTGCGCAGTAACGCTGCAGATTACGTGGAAACCGCATCCGGCTGCACCCCAGGCGCAGCCCTCTGAAACGCCTCCTGCGCCATACAGTGCTCAAAGATGCGCGCCAGCGTCGGGTAATCCTCCACCGCTACATCAAACCGCTTGCCGTTGAACACCTGCGGCACGAGGCACACGTCGGCCAGCGTCGGCGTGTCGCCAACACAGTAGGCGCCTGTGAGCGGTGACGCCGACAAGCGCGCCTCAAGCGCAGCAAACCCCAGCTTCACCCAGTGGCGATACCAGTCGTTGCGCGCCTCTTCTTCCACGTTGAACGTGTTCTTCAGATACTTGAGCACACGCGGATTGTTCAGCGGATGGATCTCGCACGCGATGGCCAGAGCGATCGCGCGGATGTGCGCTCGGTTGCTCGGCGAGCCCGGCAGCAGCGTGGGCTCGGGGTGCGTTTCTTCCAGGTATTCGACGATCGCCAAAGACTGGTTCAACACGTCGTTGCCGTCGCACAGCACGGGCACCAGCGCATCGGGGTTCAGCTTGACGAAGTCGGGCGCCATCTGCTCGCCCTTGAGCAGGTGCACCGGCGCGTAGTCGTACGGCAGCCCCTTGACCTCCAGGGCAATGCGCACACGGAACGACGCCGAGCTACGGAAATAGTTGTACAGCTTGATCGACATGGCTTCTGACTCTTCTATCGGGTCTATCAGATGACCTTCACGTGCAGCTCGCCCACGCCGTCGATCTTGCCGACCATCAGGTCGCCGACGACGACCGGGCCGACGCCTTCGGGCGTGCCGGTGTAGATCAGATCGCCGGGGCGCAGTTCGAACAGGCGCGACAGATACGCAATGGTTTCCGGCACCGACCAGATCAGGTCGGACAGGTCACCGCGCTGGTGCTCACGGCCGTTGACCGACAGCGTGACGGCGCCCTTGTCTGCGTGGACGACATCCTTGGCCGGGACGATCGGCCCGATAGGTGCCGAGCCGTCGAACGCCTTGCCGGTTTCCCAGGGGCGGCCGCCCTTCTTTGCTGCGTTCTGCAGGTCCCGGCGCGTCATGTCCAGGCCGACGGCGTAACCGTAGATATGGTTGGCCGCGGTTTCCACGGAGATGTCGCGGCCACCCGTGCCGATGGCGACCACCAGTTCGATCTCGTAGTGGCAATCCTTGGTTTCGGTCGGGTAGACGAACTGACCGGTCTCACCGTCAGCAACGTAGCGCACGGCGTCGGCCGGCTTGCAGAAGAAGAACGGCGGTTCGCGGTCGGGGTCGGAGCCCATTTCGCGGGCGTGGGCGGCGTAGTTACGGCCGACGCAGTACACGCGGCGCACCGGAAACTGGCCATGCCCGCCACGGACGGGAATGCCGTTGACGGCGGGCGGGGTGACGACGAACTCGGTCATGCGGGTCTCCTGAAGCTAAGCTGGATTGGAACAGGTGGGGACACTGCGGCCACCGCCCCCCGGCGACCGACGAGTTTGCGAGAATACACCCGCACCGGCCCGGCGCGGTTCTTGCATGAGTGGCGTGCACCCTGCCCCACTTTGCGCCATGCAAACGAAACCACCCGCCCCATCTGCCCCGCCCGCCGCCCTACACCCGGCTGCGCCGATGCGCGTGCTGTTGGTGCGCGATCCGCTTGATGCTGAACAGATCAACCTTGAGCTGATCCGCGCCGGACTGGCCGAGGCTGGCTTTGTGGATGTGGGCCTGGCGGACGCCGACCTGACGCTGCCAGAGCGCATTGCCGAGACACAGCCCGACATGGTCATCGTCGCGTCTGAATCGGCCGCGCGGGACACCATCGAGCACGTCTGCGTGGCCACACAGCATGCGCCGCGCCCGATCGTGCTGTTTACCGACAACGACGACGCCACACGCATCAAGACGGCGTTTGCCGCCGGCATCACGGCCTACATCGTCGACGGCATCAAGCCCACGCGCGTCAAGGCCGTGCTGGATGTTGCCTACGCTCGCTTCGAGCACGAGAGTGCACTGCGCGCCGAGCTGGACACCGCCAAGACGCAGCTGGCCGAACGCAAGGTGCTTGAACGCGCCAAGGGCCTCCTGATGAAGCAGATGAACCTGTCGGAAGACGACGCCTTCAAACGCCTGCGCAAGATGGCGATGGACCGCAACATCAAGCTGGTGGAAGCCGCCCAACGCGTGATCGATGTGATGGCCAGTTGAGCGGTCGGGCCACCGCCCAGTTTTGGTGCGCCGCACAACTCCGGCGCTGGAAACGCACCAGTCGCGCGCGGCGCTCCGAACCTCACACACCGAGTTCCGAAACCCGATCGTCGAGCTAAAAGCCTCACACGCCGAGTTCCGAACCTCAACCGCCGAGCAAAAAGCCTCACGCGCCGAGCTCCGAGCCTCAACCGCCGAGCTAAAAGCCTCACGCGCCGAGCTCCGAACCCCAACGGCCGAGCTAAAAGCCTCGCGCGTCGAGTTCTGAGCACCGATTGCCGAGCTAAAAGCCTCGCGCGTCGAGTTCTGAGCTCCGATTGCCGAGCTAAAAGCCTCGCACGCGGAGCTCTGAGCTCGGAGCGCCGAGAAAAAAGCTCGGCCCGTGGAGCTCCGAACGCGAAACGCCGAGCCCTATTGCTCAACGTTGGCATACCCCTTGCAAGTGTCGCTTCGAAGCCGATGCCAACGTGGGTATCGGCACGGGACAACGGCGTCCCGACGCACGGCAGCGCGACCCTCTTTGCGGATGGGCGGCAGTCCTGCGTCGGGACGCCTTTTCTTTGGAGCCATGGATGGCCGCGCCAGACAAGACCGACGCCCTCGTCAACCCGATCAACCCCAAGCGCCGCAGCATCATGAAAGCCGCGGCGACGATTGCAGGAGGCAGTGCCGTGGCATTGATCGATCCGCTGGTGCGCGCCGGCGCCTGGGCCGCCGGCTCCGATGCGCCCGAGAAGACGGAGCTGAAGGTCGGCTTCATCCCGCTCACGGACTGCGCCTCGGTGGTCATGGCGTCCACGCTCGGCATCGACAAAAAGTACGGCATCAAGATCACGCCATCGAAAGAAGCCTCGTGGGCCGGTGTGCGCGACAAGCTGGCGTCGGGCGACCTGGATGCGGCGCACGTGCTCTACGGCTTGATCTACGGTGTGCAGCTCGGCATTGGCGGCCCCAAGAAGGACATGGCCGTGCTGATGACGCTCAACAACAACGGCCAGGCGATCACGCTGTCATCCAAGCTCAAGGAAGCAGGCTTCAAGGACGGCACGTCGTTGAAGGCCGTCATGGCGAAGGACAAGCGCGAATATGTGTTCGCGCAGACCTTCCCGACCGGCACGCACGCGATGTGGCTGTACTACTGGCTCGCTGCGCACGGCATCCACCCGCTGCAAGACGCCAAGGCGATTACCGTGCCACCGCCGCAAATGGTGGCCAACATGCGCGTGGGCAACATGGATGGCTTCTGCGTGGGCGAGCCGTGGGGCGCCCGCGCGATTGCCGACAACATCGGCTTTACCGCCGAGACCACACAGGCCATCTGGAAAGACCACCCGGAGAAGGTGCTGGGCACCACGGCAGAGTTCGTGCAGAAGTATCCGAACACGGCGCGTGCGCTCACGGCCGCGGTGCTGGAGGCAAGCAAGTTCATCGATGCGTCGGCATCGAACCGCCGCAAGACGGCCGAGACCATTGCCGCCAAGTCCTACGTCAACACCGACATGGACATCATTCTCGACCGCATGCTGGGCCGCTACTCGAATGGTCTGGGCAAGACCTGGGACGACCCGGACCCGATGCGCTTCTATCACGATGGCGCGGTCAACTTCCCGTACCTGTCAGACGGCATGTGGTTCCTCACGCAGCACAAGCGGTGGGGCCTGCTGAAGGCGCATCCGGATTACCTGGCCGTAGCGAAGCAGATCAACCGCGTCGACATCTACAAGCAGGCCGCAGCCGCCACCGGCACGCCGCTGCCCAAGAGCGACATGCGCACGGCCAAGCTGATCGATGGCGTGGTGTGGGACGCGAAGAACCCCGCCGCGTATGCCGACGGCTTCAAGCTGAAAGCCTGACGCTGCTGCCCTCCTGAATTTCTGATTGCGGTCCCTCACGTCGATGGAGCCCGACATGAACACGCTCGTCAAAACGTTGTCCGGCGTGCAGTCCGACGCCGCCCCTGAACATCGCCGCTTTGCCGTGCGCGACTGGTTTGTCGCCGCCGTGGTACGCGGCTTTCCGCCCGTGTTGGGCTTTGTGCTGTTTGTGCTGGCGTGGCAGGGCATCGCCACCGCCATCCCGGCGCTGCCCACACCGGCGGTGACGTGGAAGGCGGCGGTCGCGCTGTTTGCCGATCCGTTCTATCGCAACGGCCCGAATGATCAAGGTGTGGGCTGGAACGTCCTGGCGTCGCTGGCGCGCGTGGGTGCGGGCTTCGGCATGGCCGCGATCATCGGCATTCCGGCGGGCTTCATCATCGGGCGCTTTGCGTTTCTCAATGCGATGGCCTCGCCCATCATCAGCCTGCTGCGGCCGGTGTCGCCGCTGGCGTGGCTACCGATTGGGCTGCTGCTGTTCAAGTCGGCCAACCCAGCGGCCATCTGGGCGATCTTCATCTGCTCGATCTGGCCGATGGTCATCAACACCGCCGTGGGCGTGACGCGCGTGCCGCAGGACTACCTGAACGTGGCGCGTGTGCTGAACCTGTCTGAGTGGAAGGTGTTCACGCGCGTGCTGTTTCCCGCCGTGCTGCCGTACATGCTGACCGGCGTGCGGCTGTCCATCGGCACGGCGTGGCTGGTGATCGTCGCGGCAGAGATGCTCACCGGCGGTGTCGGCATCGGCTTCTGGCTGTGGGACGAGTGGAACAACCTGAAGGTCGAGCACATCGTCATCGCCATCTTCGTGATTGGGGTGGTGGGCTTGGTGCTGGAGCACGCGCTGCTGGCGATTGCACGGCGCTTCTCGTACGACGCGGTTTGAGGGAAATTGGGGGGGGGATCGCCATGACAGACAAATTCCTGCGCATCGAAAACGTCGGGCAGACGTTCAAGACCAAGAGGGGCCCGTTCGTTGCCCTGCGCGACATCGACCTGACGGTCGCGCGCGGTGAGTGCGTCGCATTGATCGGCCACTCGGGCTGCGGCAAATCGACGTTGCTCAATCTCATTGCCGGGCTCACGCGGCCGACCACGGGTGGGTTGATCCTGGCCGAACGCGAAATCGCCGGGCCGGGGCCGGATCGGGCGGTGGTGTTTCAGAACCACTCGCTGCTGCCGTGGCTCACGTGCTTTGACAACGTGTATCTCGCCGTCGAGCGTGTGTTTGGGAAGACGGAGACGAAGGGGCAGTTGCGTGAACGTACGCATGCGGCGCTGGCGTTGGTCGGGCTCACGCATGCCGAGCAGAAGCATCCGCACGAGATCTCTGGCGGGATGAAGCAACGTGTGGGGATTGCGCGGGCGCTGTCCATGGAACCGAAGGTGCTGCTGATGGATGAGCCCTTTGGCGCGCTGGACGCACTCACGCGGGCGCATCTGCAGGATGAGCTGCTGAAGATCGTTGCCGCGACCGGCAGCACGGTGGTGATGGTCACGCACGATGTGGATGAAGCGGTGCTGCTGGCGGATCGCATCGTGATGATGACGAATGGGCCGGCTGCGACGATTGGTGAGGTGTTGACGGTGGATTTGCCGCGGCCTCGGGATCGGATGGCGTTGGCGGATGACGCGGCGTATCACGCTTGTCGGACTGCGGTGTTGGATTTTCTGTATCGGAAGCAGAGGCATCCGGTGGCGGAGGCGGCCTGATTTTTTGGTTTTTGATTTTGGCCTTGGTGGTCTGCCTCCCTTTCATCCCCTGCCGGGGCTGAAACCAGGGATGAACCACCAAGCTAAAAACAACCAAACCCCAACATGGCGCCAGCGCAATTCACAGCGCTATGATCAACCCCACGCCAACGACGTCCTCACCAACAATGCCAGCCCCTCCCATCCTCCCCGACAACACCGCTGAAGACGCCCTCACCACCGGGCCCTTCCCCGCTGCCCGCTTCATCAAGGAAATCGGCCGCGGCGCGGATGGCGCGCGCGCACTGGTCAAACACGATGCGCACGCCCTCTTCGCCGCCATGCTCGAGGGCCGCGTGGCCGACGTGCAGCTCGGCGCCATCCTCATGGCCTACCGCATCAAGGGCGAGACGCCGGAAGAGCTGGACGGCATGCTGGAAGCCTCGCACGCGCACTGCCTACCGCTGCCCGCGCCCGATGTCCGCGTGGTGCCGGAGCCCGTGCTGCCAGTGGTGATCCCCAGCTACAACGGTGCCCGCCGCCAGCCGAACCTCGTGCCGCTGCTGGCCAAGCTGCTGGCGCGCGAAGGGGTGCCGGTGCTGGTGCATGGCATTCGCCACTTCGACGGCCGCATCACCACGGCCGCGCTGTTCGAAGCGCTTGGCTGGCCCATCTGCGAACACATGGACGACGCCCGCGAGCGCCTGGAGAGCGATCGGCTGGCGTTCGTGCCGATTGACGTGCTATCGCCCGAGCTGGCGTCGCTGCTGGACAAGCGCGAGATCGTCGGCCTGCGCAATTCGGCCCACACGGTGGTGAAGATGCTGCAGCCCATTGGCGGACACGCTTCGCACGAGGCGCTACGGCTGGTCAGCTACACGCACCCGGAATACCGCGACACGCTCACCGATTACTTTCTGCGCCATCCGGCCAATGTGCTGCTCGCACGCGGCACCGAAGGCGAGGCCGTGGCTGACGCGCGGCGCGGCAGCGCGGTGGAGTGGCTGCACGACGGATCACACGAAACCGTGATTGAAGCGGTGGAAGGGTCAAGCGATGCGCCGCCTGAATTGCCTGCGGGGACGGACGTGGCGGCAACGGCGCGGTGGATTGAAGCGGTGCTCGACGGCAAGCAGCCGGTGCCGGAGCCGATCGCCAAGCAGGTCCGCGCGATCGTGCGGTGTGCACGACCGGCGCAGGCTGCCTGATCGATCGCTCGGTCTTACTTGGACGGCAGCGGAATGCGCTCCGTCTCGCCCGGCACGTGGGCGAAGGTGTCGTTCTCCCAGCGCTGCTTGGCGTCTTCAATGTCGGCCTTGTCGCTGGCGACGAAGTTCCAGTAGATGTGGCGGTGGCCGTCGGTCGGGTCGCCGCCCAGCAGCATCACGCGTGACGATGCCTGCGCGGTGAGCGTCACGTCGCCGCCGGGTTCCAGCACGGCGAGGTGATGCGGGTCGAGCGCCTCGCCGTCGATGGTGACGGCGCCGTCGACGAGATACAGCCCGCGGTCTGCATGCTCAGGCGGAATCACCAGCGACGCACCGGCCGCCAGTTCCAGCGCCACGTACAAGGTGCGCGAACTCACCCTCACGGGCGACGTCAGCCCAAACGCATCCCCCGCAATGACCACGCCCTGCACGCCAGGGCATTCGAGCTTGGGCAGCGTGTCGGCGGCGTGGTGGGCGAAGCTGGCGTCCACCTTTTCCTGATCCTTCGGCAACGCCACCCAGGTCTGGATGCCATGCACGCGCGCGCCTTTTTCACGCCCCTCGGGCGACGAGCGCTCGGAGTGGACGATGCCGTTACCGGCCGTCATCCAGTTCACGTCGCCGGGCGTGATGGTCTGCACGCTGCCGAGGCTGTCACGGTGGACCATGCTGCCGTCGAACAAATACGTGACGGTGGCCAGCCCAATGTGCGGGTGCGGGCGCACGTCGATGCCTTCGCCGGGGGCGAAATCGACGGGGCCCATGTGGTCGAAGAAGATGAACGGCCCGACCGTCTGGCGCGCCGCCGAGGGCAGCACGCGCTTGACCGAGAAACCGCCCAGGTCGCGCACGTGCGGGCCAATGATGTGCTGAATGGAAGTCATGACGGAAGGCTCCTCAGGCGCGCTCGGCAAGTTCGGTGTCGACGCTGATCTCCACCTCGGTCATCAGCTTGTGAACGGGGCACTTGCCGGCCACGCGCAGCAGGTCGGCGCGTTGCTCGTCGCTCAGATCGCCGTGCAGCGTCAGCACGGTGCGCAGCTTGTAGCGGCCCTGGCGCTCCTGGCTGCCGTCATGCTCGACGGCCACGTCGATCGAATCGAGCGGGTACTTGCGCTGGCGCGCATACAGCGTCACGGTCAGTGCCTTGCAACTGGCCAATGCCGCATCAAAGTAGGCGTGCGGATCGGGCGCACTGCCCTCGCCCGCTGGCTTGGGCACGTCGGTGTAGGTCACGCCTTCAGGGAAGGTGATCTTGTGACGGAAAAGGCCTTCGGTGTCCTTGCTGACGACGATGGTCATGACGGCTCCTGTGACGGTGTCTGCGATGTCCGGGCAGTGTAGCTAACTTGCGTGACGGCACGCGAGGCGACGCGATGTGCTGAGCGCATCGCATTCATTGGCGCTTCGATCACTCGACATTGCAGACATGGCAATTTGGCCCACCCATTTGGGCGAAAACGCTCAAGCGGCGCGGTTTTCCGCCGATCTTCCGGTTAGAAGACATCCGTCCTGAAACCGCCCCGCTTACGCGTCCCCTACATGGTTCCTCGCCGGCCGCTTGTCGCCATTGCCGGCGGCATCGGCTTTCTCCTCGTCCTTATTGGGCTGACCGTGGTGGTCGGCTGGCTGCAGCATTGGCCATGGGCGGTGAAGCTCGGCACGGACCGCCTGCTGATCGTGTTTGCCACGGGGATCAACCTGACGCTGCTGGGCGCTGGCCTGGGTGCGCTGCTAGTCGGGACGGTTCGACCAAACGCCCGCTGGGCAGATCCGACAGCACGCGGGCTGAGCGGCGCGGTGGCGCTGCTGTCCGCGCTGCGGCTGGCCGAGATGATCACGGGATGGCCGATCGGACTGGACTTTCCTGGCCTGCACGTCTGGCTCGACCGCCAATGGGTGACCGGATGGATTGGCGGCATGCACCCCAGCCACGCCCTGGCGATGGCCGCATCAGCAATCGCACTGAGCCTCGTGCCCACCCTGCGCAAACCGCACCGCGCGCAGTGGTTCTGGGGCCTCATCGGCTTCGCGATGCTGCTCTGCGCAGGCGACCTGCTCGGCCGCGCCATGGCACTCGAATACTTGTACCCGGCGTGGCTGCGATGGCGTGCCCCGGACGCGGCTGCTGTCTGCTCGCTGCTGGTGGTCACGGGCACGCTGTGCGCCGCGGTGGCCCGGCATCCTGGTCTGTTGCGCCTGCGCTTGTCGCCGGAAGACACCATCGTGTGGACCAGCGGCGGCTGTGTGGTGCTGGCGAGCCTGGGGGCCACCATTACGGCGTTCATCATCCAGGTGGATAGCGCCACACTGACTTTCGGCACCACACGGGCGCAAGCCCTGTCCAGCTATGCCGAAGAGTTCGACCGACTGCTGGCCATGCGCGCGGAAAGCCCGCGCCTGGTGGCCGCCGCCACGCACATCCAGGAAGTGCTGCGCCATCCGGCCGACAACGCAGCGCGCCTGCGCAGCGAGAGTGCGTTGCAGGCGTATCGCGAGCAAGGCTACTCGTACCTGCAACTGCGTACGCTCGCAGGCGAGGGCGTCGTCAGCCTGGGCACCCAAACGCTTGAACCGGAGCTGTCGATTCGGGTGCACGCCGGCCTCGCGCCCGAGCGTGTCACGCTGCAATGGGTACACGGTTTTGCCATGCGCACCGAAACGCCCGTCATGGCAGACGGCATGCAGATCGGTTGGCTGGTCGCCGAGCAACCGCTCGCCCATATGACCGGCCGCTATAACAGCCAACGCGGTACGGGGATGACCGAAACGCTGGCGATGTCGGGCTTTGATGCGCGCGGCCGCGCCATGTCGTTTCCGCAGCGCTTCGATGCCTATGTGTTCGAGCTGCCGCCACTTACGGTCGACCACAGGTCGCTCCCGTCGCGCCTGGCGTTGGCGGGCGAGGCTGGCTACGGCCAGTGGCAGGACATCCATGGCATGCCGACGTCGTTCAGCTACACGCCCATCGGCCACACGGGTCTGGCGTTGATCAGCAAGATCGCCAGCGCCGAGCTGTATGCCCCAATGCGGGTGCAGTTCGAGCGGCTTGCGGCCTTCATGCTGTGCCTGATGATCGGCAGCGTGCTGGCCATCCGCTTGACGGTGCGGCCGTTTGCCAACCGGCTGGCCGCGTCCGAACGTGCGCTGCGCACCGCCAACGAAAGCCTCGAACGCCGGCGTGATGCCCTGCGTGCCAGCCGCGAACAACTCCGCCTGGTGGCCGACAACGTGCCCGCGCAGCTCAGCTATGTCGACCCCGACGGCATCGTCCGCTTTGCAAGCCGCACACTGCTCGAAGCCTTCGGCCGCAATGAAGATGAGACGCTCGACCACCATGTGCGCGACATCTACGCCCCCGAGGATTACTGCGCGCTGCTGCCCTACATGACGGAGGTGCTGGCCGGTTACCCGGTGCAATTCGAGATGCAGTCCATGCGCACCGGCGTGCCCCGCTACCTGAGCGGCCACTACTTTCCCGACTACGATGATCGCGGCACGCTGCGCGGCTATTTCTCGGTACTGCAAGATCTGACGGCCCGCACGAGTGCCGAGCTGGCCCTGGGGCGCAGCGAACGCGCACTCAAGCTCGTGCTCGACAACGCGCCGCTGCTGGTGTCGCACATCAACCCCGACCGCGTCTTCACCTTCTGCAACGTCACGCATGCACGCTGGCTGCAGCGCACGCCCGAGGAGGTCTGCGGCCAAACGCCGGAACGGGTGTTCACGCCGGGCACGTACGCCTTGCTGGCACCGTATCTGGTGCGCGCCCAGCGCGGAGAATCCGTCCAATTCGAGATCACCGCGCCGTGGTACGAAAAGCCGCACACCGCCGGCCCGCGCAGCCGCACCCGGCATTTCCGCGGCCAGCTCGTCCCCGATGCCGGTGAAGCGCGCGACGGCCGCTGCGGTTTCTACGCCTTCGTGCAGGACGTGACCGAAGCCAAACGCAGCGAGATGGAGTTGTCGCGCATGGCCCGCTTTGATGCACTCACCGGCCTGCCAAACCGCTACGAACTCTACGAGCGCCTGCGCGCCGCGCTGGAACGCCGTCAGCGTCTGCCCGCGCCCTTGGGCGTGCTATATCTGGACGTGGATCACTTCAAGCACATCAACGACACCTACGGCCACGCCGCGGGCGATGCTGTGCTGGTGGAGGTCGCGCACCGCCTGCAACGTGCCGTGCGCCGCACCGACACCGTCGCCCGCCTCGCAGGCGACGAGTTCATCATCCTGCTCGACCCGATTGACGCCCCGGATGATGCGCTGCACACCGCACAAAAGATCGTCAGAGCGATCCGTCCGCCCATCCACCTGCCGGATAGCACGGTGCTGCACGTCACCACGAGCATTGGCGTCGCCTGCCCGGGCTCGGAAGTACGCGACCCAGACGCCGCCCTGCGCGAAGCCGATCGCGCACTTTATTGGGCTAAGTCACGCGGCCGCAACACGGCGGCATAGTCGAGAACCGATACCGCCCGCCACGGTCTATGACTGCGTATGACACGCTTTTTGTTGCGGCGCAAACATCACACTATTGATGAAGACACCTTGATTTACGGGAACTATTAACCGGACAAAAATGTCCTATTAGCACTCATCCGGTTGGAGTGCTAAGATGCCTCTCCAAACCTCCACTGGATTTCGACAGGAGTCCTGAGTGAACGCAGTCATCCCCGTGAATACCGTTTCCGCAATCGCCACCCAGCCGTCCGGCAACGCCGGTAATGGATGGGCGCTGGCGTTCCCCGGCAACCTGGGCAACATCGACGCTTATATCCAGAGCGTCAATCGTGTGCCGATGTTGACGGCCGAAGAAGAACAGCGTCTGGCCCGCGAATACCGCGACAACGACAATCTCGATGCCGCCCGCCGTCTGGTGCTCTCGCACCTGCGTCTGGTGGTGTCGATCGCCCGCGGCTATCTCGGTTACGGCCTGCCGCATGCCGACTTGATCCAGGAAGGCAACATCGGTCTGATGAAGGCCGTCAAGCGCTTCGACCCGGATCAGGGCGTGCGTCTCGTCTCGTACGCGATGCACTGGATCAAGGCCGAGATGCACGAGTACATCCTGAAGAACTGGCGCATGGTCAAGGTGGCCACCACCAAGGCCCAGCGCAAGCTGTTCTTCAACCTGCGCAGCCACAAGCAGGACGCGCAGGCGACCTTCACGTCGGATGAGATCGACGCCGTGGCGGCCGAGTTGAACGTCAAGGGCGCTGAAGTGCGCGAGATGGAAACGCGCCTCTCGGGCGGCGACATCGCGCTCGAAGGCCAGATGGACGATGGCGAAGAATCCTTCGCACCGATCGCCTACCTGGCGGACACGCACAACGAGCCGACCCGCGTGATCGAAGCGCGTGGCAATGACCGCATGCAAAGCGAAGGCATCGAAGCCGCCCTCGCCAAGCTGGACGACCGCAGCCGCCGCATCATCGAAGCCCGCTGGCTGAACGTGAACGACGACGGATCGGGCGGCTCGACGCTGCACGAGTTGGCTGACGAGTTTGGTGTGTCGGCCGAGCGCATTCGCCAGATCGAATCGGCCGCAATGAAGAAGATGAAGGGCGCACTGCAGGCTTTCGCCTAAGCTGCCCGCCTCGCCATGAAAAAAGCCCGCCAAACTGGCGGGCTTTTTTTTGGACGGCGACCGGAGATCAGTCAGCCAGCAGTTGCTTGATGTCGTGGGCAATCGGCTCGGGGCCCTGACCATGTTTGATGAACAGGCGTAGGTTGCCTTTTGGATCAAACATATAGCTGCCGGCCGTGTGGTCCATGGTGTAGTTGTCGGGCGAGCTGCCTGGCACCTTGCTGTAGAACACCTTGAAATCGGACGCGACCTTCTTCAGTTCGGTCTCGTTGGCCGGACGCAGGCCGATGAAGCGCGGATCGAACGCCGGCACATACTTGGCCAGCAGGTCTTGCGTATCGCGCTCCGGGTCGACGGTGACGAACAGCACCTGGACGCGGTCGGCGTCCTTGCCGAGGGTCTCCATCACGGCGCGCAATTCAGCCAGCGTGGTCGGACAGACATCGGGGCAATGTGTGTAACCGAAGAACATGACGACGACCTTGCCGCGGAAATCTTCGAGCGTGCGGCGCTTGCCGGTGTGGTCCGTCAGCGAGAAATCGGTGCCGAAGCTCTTGGACCCAGTGATGTCGAGGTTCTTGAAGGCGGGCTTGTCGCTGCACGCCGTCAGCGCCAGCACGGCAACCGCCAGCATGGCAAAGAGCGCGGCGCGGAAGTGTCGGAAAGAAAGCATGGTCATCGTGTTGGAAACAGACCGCCTAGCGTAACGCCAACGGCACATGCTTGCTGGCGGCCCTGTGCGTCACAGCGCCGCGCTTTGCATGAGCGCCGGGCCGAACTTGAAGTAGTGGTCCACCAGCAGCGCGGCAAACAGGATCGACAGATAGATGATCGAGTAGCGGAAGGTCTTCTGCGCCAGCGCGTCCGAATATTTGCGGTACATGCGCCACGCATACGAGAGGAAGCCGAAACCGAGCACCAGCGCCGTCACCAGGTAGATATAGCCGCTCATGCCGTAGACAAACGGCAGGATGGTCGCGGCGATCATGATGAGGGTGTACAGCAGGATATGCAGCAGCGTGTACTTCTCGCCGTGCGTGATCGGTAGCATCGGCAGGCCGGACTTGGCGTAGTCAGCGCGGCGGTACAGCGCGAGCGCCCAGAAGTGCGGCGGCGTCCAGGTGAAGATAATCAGTACCAGGATCCACGCTTCAGCCGGCACGCTGTTGGCGACAGCCGCCCAGCCCAACGCCGGAGGCATCGCCCCAGACAGGCCGCCGATGACAATGTTCTGGGGCGTGGCCGGCTTGAGCAGCAGCGTGTAGATGATCGCGTAGCCGATGAAGGTGGCGAATGTCAGCCACATCGTCAGGTCGTTGGCGAACACGTGCAGCGTCCACATGCCCGCACCGCCCAGCACCACCGAAAACACCAGGATCTGTCGCGTGCCCAGCTCACCGCTGGCTGAGGGGCGCCAGGCCGTGCGGCGCATCATCGCGTCAATCTTGCGCTCGACGAGGCAGTTGATGGCGAAGGCAGCGCCGGCAAACAGCCAGATGCCGACCGCGCCGCCAATCAGCACCGGCCACGGCACCATGCCCGGGGTGGCCAGGAACATGCCGATCACGGCGCAGAACACGGCAAGCTGCGTGACGCGCGGCTTGGTCAACGCTGCATACTGCGATGCGGTCGTCCGCCAGCCAGGAAGTTGAGTGGAAGTTGTTGGGGTTACCACGGTATTCATAAAAAACGGTCAGACAGCGTTCAGACGACGGCAGCCGCCACAGGCATCGGCGCCCGCGCTTGCGCGAGCCCGATCAGGTAATGCAGACGCACCATCAGCAACAGCAGCACGGCCGCGCCGCCGTTGTGCGCCACGGCAGCCAGCAACGGCCAGCCCAGCACGATGTTTGAAAGGCCCGTCGCCAATTGCACGGCCAGAACGACAAGCAGCACCGTCGCGACGCGGCCGATGCCGCCAATGCGACGTGCGCGCAGGCCGAGCCACGCCAGGTAGCTCAGCACGACGACTGCAAACACGCGGTGCGTCCAATGGATGGCGACCAGCGCATCGTGCGAGATGAAATCGCCGCCGGCCGTCTTGCCGAGCTGGCGCCAGAACGTGAAGCCGTGCGCAAAGTCCATCGGCGGAACCCACTGGCCGTTGCACAGCGGAAAATCGGTACAGGCCAGCACAGCGTAGTTCGTGCTGACCCAGCCGCCCAGCGCAATCTGCACAACGAGCAGCACCAGCCCAATGGCCGCTGCCGCGCGTAGCGACGCGCCACGCTCATCCACCACCCGGGGTGCATCGTTCTTGCAGCCGAGCCAGATCAGCGCGGCCAGCAGTGACATGCCCAGTAGCAAGTGCGTCACCACGATTGCCGGCTGCAGTTTGAGCGTGACCGTCCAGGCGCCAAAGGCGCCCTGCACACACACCAGTGCGAGCACGGCCGTCGCATACCACGGGGATTGCTTCAGCTCCTTGCGCTTGACCCACGCGAGCACCACCAGCGTGATGATCAGAACGCCCAACGCAAGCGCGAAGTAGCGATGCGTCATCTCGATCCACGCCTTCATCCACGTGACCGGGCCGCTCGGCATGGCGACCTGCGCGGCATGGATGTCGTCACGTGCGTGAAACGGGTTGGACGTGCCGTAGCAACCTGGCCAATCCGGGCAACCCAGTCCCGAATCGGTCAGACGCGTGAAGCTGCCGAACATGATGAGGTCCAGCGTCAGGAAAGCGGTGATCCACACCAGCCTGCGGTACTTGTTGCGATCCCCTTTGACCAGCACGTAGCACAGCGGGATCAACGCAATCAGGATGCCGATGGAAGCGAGTTGCAGCAGCATGGCTTATCCGATGCGCGAATACTTCAACAGCCGCGTCATGTCTGCGCGCACCTTCTTCGGGTCCGGATCCTTCGGGAACTGCATCATCAGGTTGCCAAGCGGATCGACCAGGAAGATGTGGTCCGTGGGCGGCGTCTTGCCATCGCCAAGCCAGTTCTTCGGCAGTTCGGGCGCACGCAGGAAGCGCACGGCGCCGTAATCGTCGTTGTAGGCCTTGATCAGGCGCGGGTCGATGTCGCCGCGGTCGGTCACCAGCCAGACGGGGACGATTCGGTCGCGGTCCGGGCCTTGGCCGATGCGCAGTTGGCGCATGGTGAAAAGCTTGCGCGCGCAGTTGTCGTCGCAGGCGCTGCGATCCACCGACACCATCAGCCATTTCCCCTTGAGGCTCGCGAGCGGCACTTCAGCGCCGTGCTCGTCCTGCACCATGAGGCCGGCCGGAATGGGACGCTGCGGATCGACCAACGCGCCGTACGCGGCCTTGCCGCCGGCCGGAGTGAAGACGTAATACGCAAGGTACGACGCGATCACCGGGGAGGCACACACCAGCAGCAGGAACAGCATCATCAAGCGGCCGCGACGCGTGCGCGCGTCGATGCGCGGGTCTTCGGACGCGCCAAGTGTGCCGGGCGCGCCGGGTGCGGATTCCTGATTCACCATGTGATTCCCAATACATTCAGCTGCGGCACTAAGCCGCAACGCGAGTTCGTGTTCAAGCGGGCTCAGATGTGCCCGCCAAGCGGCGATAACGCCGCACGCTGTAGAAGACCATTAACCCAAGTACCGCCGCCGCCATCGCAAACCACTGGAATGCATAGCCGTAATTGCGGTCGGCGCCCAGGTCTGCGCGCGGCCAATCGCGCAACAGGCCGTCCTGCGCGTCGGATTGCTGCTGCACCACAAACGGTTGGAGCGGCGCACCGATTTCGCGCGAGAAAGCGTCGAGGTCGATATTCTGCCTAAGTCGCTGGCCAACTTCATCCGAGCCATCCTTGCGGCCCAGACTGAAGACCCGGCTGGCATGTGGCACCGCCATCCCTTCGACCTGCACTTCGCCCTCTGGCGTGGTGTACGGCGCGATGCGCGTGCGGTCGGCCGGATCGCGCGGCAACCAGCCCCGGTTGACCAACACCGCACGCCCGCCCGCCCCTTCCAGCTTGAGCGGGATGAGCACTTCGAACCCGGGGTGCGATACGTCGTTGGTGACGTGTGGGCGATTTTCCAGCAGCACCGTGTGCGCCACGTCGAACGTTCCGCGCAGCAGCACCGGTCGGTACATCACTGAATCTGCCGTCACAGGCTGAGCGGTGATGCGCTGCGCGGGCGCATTTTCTAGCGCCACGATGCGGGCCTGCCGCTCGATGCGCTCGTGCGCGCGCGAAAGCTGCCAACGGCCAAGCGAGCACGTCAGCGCGATCAGCGCCACACCCGCCAGCATCGGCACAGGCGCAAACCAACGCCGCATCGGCACGCGCACGGTCATTGCGTAGCCTCGGTGAGATAATGCTTGGCAGCCATTTCCAACCCCTCATCGCCCAACCCGTAACCCTCCATGCGCATCGTCGTTGCCATTGCGTTTCTGCTGATCCTCGGCAGCCTTGCCTCCGCACTGTTCTTCCTGATGCGCGATAAAGGCCACAGCAACCGCACCGTTCGCTCTCTGATGTTCCGCGTCGGTTTCTCGATCGCGCTATTCATCTTCATCCTAGTTGCGAACCGGCTGGGGTGGATTCACAGCACCGGCATCCGCTTCGGCCAATAGCCGCCAGCAAATCGCTCACGCCAGAAAAACGAAAACGCCGCAGCGGTGTCCCGTCTGCGGCATTGTCTTCGCCTGTCGTGGCCGGACTGCGGAGCGGCGCAAAGGGCGCCACTCCAATCCCATACTGCCTTACAGCCAGTACACCACCACGTACAGACCCAGCCACACCACGTCCACAAAGTGCCAGTACCACGCGGCGCCTTCGAACGCAAAGTGGTGCTCTGGCGTGAAGTGGCCCTTGATCACGCGGCCCAGCACCACCGACAGCATGATCGCGCCCATCGTCACGTGGAAGCCGTGGAAGCCGGTCAGCAAGAAGAACGTTGAACCATAGATACCCGAGGTCAGCTTCAGGTTCAGTTCGTGATAGGCGTGGATGTACTCGAACGCCTGGAAGCCCATGAACGTGAAGCCCAGGAGGATCGTCAGCAGCAGGCCCTGGATGACTTGGGCGCGCTTGCCTTCACGCAACGCATGGTGCGCCCACGTGAGCGTCACACCGGAAGTCAGCAGCAGCGCCGTGTTGATGGTCGGGATCGGCCACGGACCCATCGTCGTGAATGGCGCCACCGTGCCGGCCGGGCCGGCATTCGGCCACAGCGCGTTGAAGTCGGGCCACAGCAGCTTGTTGTTCAGATCGCCGAGCCACGGCATGGCAATCGTGCGGGCATAGAACAGCGCGCCGAAGAACGCCGCGAAGAACATCACTTCCGAGAAGATGAACCAGCTCATCGACCAGCGGAACGAGGCATCCACGCGGTCGCCGTACTTGCCGGTCTCGGATTCGGAGATGGCATCGGCAAACCACGCACGCAGCACAAAGAGGAACCACAGCAGGCCGATCAGGAACGTCCACGGGGCCCAGGGCTGAGCATTCACCCACGCAGCGGAGCTCAACAGCACGATCAGCAGGCCGAGGCTTGCCGTAATCGGATGCCGCGACGGCCCGGGCACGAAGTAGTACGGAGCGTTTGCTCGATTCGCACTCATCTCTTTTTCTCCAGCTCTAATTTTTTTAGGAATCCACTTGATGTTGCCCAGCCCATGCTGCGAGGGCCGTCTCCTCAACCTTCTCAATCCTCAACCGACAACTGCCCGCACGATCAACAGCAGCACAACGATAAACATGACCGCCGCCAGAATGCCCGCGATGACCACGTGCACGGGATTCAACTGCGCCATGTCGCGGTCATGATCGCGGCCCTTGCGCACACCGAAGAAGGACCAGAACACCGCCTTCATCGTCTGTGCGAATGACGCGCGTCGCTTGGTTGCTTCCTTCAGTTCGTCCATGTACTCACGTTCCCTTGTTCGGCATCGCCGGCGCAATGGCCGACGGTGCGTGGATTTCAAAGAAAGTGTAGGACAAGGTGATCGTCTTCACGTCCTTGGGAAGATCCGGATCAATCACAAACACCACCGGCATCTCGCGTGATTCGTTGGCCGTCAGCGTCTGCTGCTTGAAACAAAAACACTCAATCTTCTTGAAGAACTCGGTTGCCTGCTTGGGCGCGTAACTCGGGATGGCCTGCGCCTCGACCGTACGCCCCTCCTTGTTCACCACCTCGTAGACGATCTGGTTGATCTCGCCGGGGTGCACATCCAGGCTGTTCTTGACGGGGCGGAAGCGGAACGGCCCTTGGCTGTTCGAATCGAATTCCACCGTGATCGTGCGCGTCTTGTCGACCTGCGAGTTGCGCAGCGCGCCGCCATCTTCATCCCGTGAGTTCAACACGTTGATGTTCGTAAGCTCGCAGATCTTCTTGTACAGCGGCACCATCGCGTAGCCGAAGCCGAACATGATCACGACCACAACGGCGAGCTTGCCAAGCATGGACCGGTTCAGGCCGCGCTCGAGGGCTTTGTCGTTTTGGGTCGGATCCGGCTGCGCCGGTGTCTGGCTCATAGGGGTCTCGCGAAATCTCGGTTCGGCGATCAGCGCGTCGCCTGTCGGGCTAGCCGAACACCACGCGCTTGAAAATCACACCCAGAAAGAAAACCAACGCGATCGTGCCGAGGATGAGCCCCAGGCGACGATTGGCGGCGCGTTGCTCGGGTGTTGGGCTTTTTTCTGGATTCGACATCATTGTCCGGAGGATCGCGGGGCCAGCGCCAGGATCGACAGCCCGCCCCGCGAAACCTGCATTACTTCACGTGCGGCGGTTCTTCAAAGGTGTGGAACGGCGCCGGCGACGGCACGGTCCACTCCAGGCCTTCCGCGCCATCCCACGGCTTGTCGGCGGCCTTCTCGCCACCACGGTACGACGGCAGCACCACGAAGAAGAAGAAATACACCTGCATCAGGCCGAAGCCCAGGGCACCGATCGACGCTACGGCATTGAAGTCGGCGAACTGCTGCGGATAGTCGGCATAGCGGCGCGGCATGCCAGCCAGGCCAAGGAAGTGCATCGGGAAGAACGTGAGGTTGAAGGTGATCATCGAACCCCAGAAGTGGATCTTGCCGCGCGTCTCGCTGTACATGTAGCCAGACCACTTCGGACCCCAGTAGTAGAAGCCCGCGAACAGCGCAAACAGCGAACCGGCCACCAGCACGTAGTGGAAGTGCGCCACCACGTAATACGTGTCCTGCAGCTGGATGTCGATCGGGGCCACGGCCAGGATCAGACCCGTGAAGCCGCCCACCGTGAACACGAAGATGAAGCCGATTGCGAACAGCATGGGCGTCTCGAACGTCATCGAGCCGCGCCACATCGTGGCCACCCAGTTGAAGATCTTCACGCCGGTCGGCACCGCAATCAGCATCGTCGCGTACATGAAGAACAGCTGGCCGGTCACGGGCATGCCGGTCGTGAACATGTGGTGGGCCCACACGATGAACGACAGGATGGCGATGGAAGCCGTGGCATACACCATTGAGCTGTAGCCAAACAGCGGCTTGCGTGCGAAGGCCGGCACGATCTGGCTGATGATGCCGAACGCCGGCAAGATCATGATGTACACCTCGGGGTGCCCGAAGAACCAGAAGATGTGCTGGTACATCACCGGGTCACCACCGCCTGCAGCCGAGAAGAAGCTCGTACCGAAGTGGCGGTCGGTCAGCACCATGGTGATTGCACCCGCCAGCACCGGCATCACAGCAATCAGCAGGTACGCCGTGATCAGCCAAGTCCAGCAGAACATCGGCATCTTCATCAGCGTCATGCCGGGCGCGCGCATGTTCAGGATGGTCACGATGATGTTGATCGCACCCATGATCGACGATGCGCCCATGATGTGGATCGCGAAGATCGCCATGTCCATACCCGGGCCCATCTGCACAGACAACGGTGCATAGAGCGTCCAGCCGGCAGCCGTGGCGCCACCCGGTGCGAAGAACGAGCCCACAAGCAGCAGTGCCGCAGGCGGCAGCAGCCAGAAGCTGAAGTTGTTCATCCGCGCAAACGCCATGTCTGACGCGCCAACCTGCAGCGGGATCATCCAGTTCGCAAAGCCCACGAAGGCCGGCATGATCGCGCCGAACACCATGATCAGGCCGTGCAGCGTGGTGAACTGGTTGAACAGCTCCGGATGGAAGAACTGCAGGCCGGGCTGGAACAGCTCAAGGCGGATCAGCAAGGCCAGCGTGCCGCCCGAGAGCAGCATCGTGAAAGAGAACAGCAGGTACAACGTACCGATGTCCTTGTGGTTGGTCGCAAACAGCCAACGGCGCCAGCCATGCGGATGGTCGTGCGCATGGTCGTCTCCATGACCGTGCGCGTGATCTTGCGGGTGCGTAACAGCGGTGCTCATCGAGGAACTCCTAGGGTTCGGTTCGTCACGCAGACGATCAATCAGCCAGCGTTGCGGTCTTCGGCCGCGTTCGCTTGTTGGGACGCCACCTTGCCGGCGGATTCAGTTGCGGCGGTCTTGGCGCCACCGCCTTCGGGCATCTTGCCGCCGCGCGCGTCCTTCACTTGCGTCGGCTGCAGCAGGTCACCCGTGTGGTTGCCCCAGTTGTTGCGCTCGTACGTGATGACCGAGGCGATTTCCACATCATTGAGTGCCGAAGCCCAGGGCGGCATCGCATTCTTGCCATGCAGGACGATATTCACGTGGTCAGCCAGCGGACCATTCGCGATCTTCGAACCATCGAGCGCCGGGAACGGACCGCCGCCCTTGCCGTTGGGCTGGTGGCAGACCGCGCAGTTGGCGGTGTAGACCTTCTCGCCGCGCGACTTCAGCTCTTCCAGCGTGTAGGTCTTGGTCGGGTCATCGGCCTTGGCGGCCATTTCCTTCTTCTTGCCGTCGACCCACTTGGTGTAGTCGTCCTGCGAAAGCACGCGCACCACGATCGGCATGAAGGCATGTTCCTTGCCGCACAGTTCGGCGCACTGGCCGCGATACACGCCGACCTTCTCAGCCTTGAACCATGTGTCGCGCACGAAGCCCGGGATCGCGTCCTGCTTGACGCCAAACGCCGGGATCATCCACGAGTGGATCACGTCGTTGGCGGTGGTGACGATGCGCACCTTGCGATTGACCGGCACGACCAGTTCGTTGTCGACCTCGATCAGGTATGTGTTCGACTTGGGCGCCTGGTTGTTGATCTGGTCACGCGGCGTGGTGAGCGTGGAGAGGAACGAAATGCCCTCGCCTTCGCCCTTCAGGTAGTCGTAACCCCACTTCCACTGGTAACCGGTGGCCTTGATGGTGAGGTCGGAATTGGTAGTGTCCTTCATTGCGACCACGGCCTTGGTGGCCGGCAGCGCCATCCCGATCACGATCAGGAACGGCACGATGGTCCAGATGATTTCAACCGTGGTGCTTTCGTGGAACGTCGCCGGTTTGTGGCCGACCGACTTACGGTGCTTGAAAATGGAGTAGAACATCACCCCGAATACACCGATGAAGATCACGATACAGATGATCAGCATCATCCAGTGCAGCCAATGGATCTCGGCGGCGATCTTGGTGACCGGGGGCGCGAGATTGAGCTGCCGCACTGCGGGGCCGCCCGGCATGTCTTCCAGTGCCAGGGCCGTTTGACTGAGGGCGAGGAGGGAGCCTGCCGCCAGCAAACTTGCCAATGTCTTATTCAACATTTTCATTTTTTATCTACCCAATTGACAGATTCCACTCTGCCCCGGTGCGCGGCTCATGAGACCTGGGTTGGTTGCCCGTGTCCCAAACACCGGGAAAGCTCGTCCGCAAGCTTGCGCCGCCTGACGCTCACCTGCTAGATCACGGGCCGGCCATCTCCAGCTTGACTTGCCCATAATCGGAGGCGTGGCGGGCATAGTACAGCAATGCCCATCCGAGAATCGCGACCTCCAGCCCCGCGTCAGGCAACACCAGTCACGCGCTTTGCCGGACAGAAAACCAAGCGATTACGAACGGGGGAATGACGACCAAGGGGGTGGACCAGCCAGTCTGGCGGGTTGAAAGCGAGCAGTTTCGCTTCATGAGCCAGTTCTTGCGCGGCGATTCCGAGATGGTGGACGCGCCGCATGCTGGGTGGAGCGCGGTTTCAATGTCGTGCATTGAACCACTCCTGCCTCGGATGCATACCCGAACGGTTCGCCCGTGGCAAAAAACGGGATAGGCCTTTGGGGGGACTGCTGCGACAAACTGGCGCATTATATGGCCGCGATTGACCCCAAACAAGGTAAAGCGCCTTTATGCAAGTCCCGGCTTGACAAGGTGCAGCCAATGCCGTTCCCGCATTAAAACGTTTCAGGTGCGCGGTTTGCGGCCAATCTGATCGATTGGAATCATCGCCCTTCCCTCCTCGTCCAGCGCCTGCCGCTGGGTCGGCGCAAGCTTCCAGGCGTGGCCGTAAACGATTTCGAAGGTGAGCGGAATCAGCCCGTCAGGATTGCGTTGCGCATCGAGTGCGTCGAATAGCCGCTGGCGCCAGCGCGGCGTGTGCAGACCGGCGCCGGCGAGGCTGCGGCCCGCCTCATCCGTCAAACCAGCCATGCCGCCAAGCAAGTGCACATCGGCGAGCAGCGCCTGCGGCGTTTCGTAGGTAATCGTGAGCTGCTCCATGTCCATGACGGGCGTGGACCAGCGGCTATGCACCAGCATGTCTCCAATATCGTGCATATCGACAAAGCGCAGCGTGTGGACGCCCGCGTCGATGCCAGCCAGGGCGCTGCGCAGCTCGCGCAAGGTGTCGGGGCCGAACAGGCTGAACATCAGCAGCCCGCCCTCCGTGGTGATGCGGTGCCATTCCGGAAAGATCGCGTGCGGTTCCGGGTCCCAGTGCAGCGCCAGATTCGACCACAGCAGATCGAATGAAGCTCCGGCAAACGGCAGCGCGCGGAAGTCCGCCTGGGCAAAATCAAAGACGGGCCGCTTCTTCAGCAGCCGGCCGAGCCACCCCGCGTCGGTGCGCTGTGGGTCGAGTTTCTGCGCCTGCGCCAGCATGGCGGACGACCAGTCGATCCCGCAGATCTGTGCGTCCGGATATTGCGCGCGCAGTACCGCCAAGCCTTGTCCCAGGCCGCAGCCCAAATCCAGCGCACGCGTGGGCGTGGCCTTGATATAGGACAGCCGATCCTGCATGCGACTGCCGACTTCGCGCAGCAGAAAATCCACGTCGGCGAAACGCGCGGCGCGGCGATCGAAGGCGCGCCGCAAGGCGGCAGGACGAACAAGAGCGGGATCAGACATCGACAAGACGGGGCGGAATACTGCGGTTGCCAAGTATACCGGCCCGCAGTTTGAGGCGCCGTCCGATAGCGCAGTGGCCGCAAATCGGCTTGGATAGTGGCTTTTTGTATGCACAAACACGCGTTATCGGCATGGTTTCGCGCTGGCTTGCGCCATCTGTTGCCGTGCGCCTGCGCGCTTTGCGGCGCGGTGCAGGGCGGCTTGGTGTGCAAGGGCTGCATGGGCGATCTGGCCCCGCAGTTGCATAGGCGGCGCTGCATCCAATGCGCCATTGCGCTAGAGGCGCGGCACGCCGCCCGACATTGCCGCGCCTGTTTAGCCGGCACGCCCGACTTTGACGCGACCATCGTTATTGCCGACTACGACTGGCCGCTTGACCACCTTGTCACCGGGTTGAAATTTCGGGCGCAATTGCCGTTGGCGGCATGGTTGGCCGGCCAATTGGGCAACGCGCTCGCCGCTGCGCCGGGCGACTTGCCAGACGTGCTGCTGCCGGTGCCGCTCTCGCCTGCACGCCTGCGCTCGCGCGGCTACAACCAGGCGTGGGAGATTGCCCGCCAGCTGGCGCGCCAGTTGGACATTCCCGCCCATGCCAACGCCCTGCACCGTGTGCGCGACAACCCCGCGCAGGCCACGCTGGACCGTGCCGAGCGGCTGACAAACCTGCACGGTGCATTCGTTGTCGCCGAGCCTGCGCGCATCGCAGGGCGCCATGTCGGCGTCGTTGACGATGTGATGACCACCGGCACGACCCTGGGCGAGATTGCCACGCAACTCAAACGCGCCGGCGCCACCCGCGTCACCAACGTTGTTGCCTTGCGCACGCCCTGATTCCGTGCTTATGCGACATTGTGTCGCGCCACCTGCGCCAAGCTGTGGCGAGGTGACAACCCTTCCCAATGTGGATAAGCTCGCCGCCGAAATGCCTCCTGCCGCCCGATCATGTTCAACGTCGTCCTTGTCGAGCCCGAAATCCCGCCCAATACGGGCAATGTGATCCGCCTGTGCGCCAACACGGGCGCGCAGCTGCATCTGATTGAACCGTTGGGTTTTCCGCTCGAAGATGCCCGCATGCGCCGCGCGGGGCTCGACTATCACGAGTACGCGACGATGCGCGTGCACGCTGATTGGGATGCCTTCCTGCGCGATGCGCAGCCCGATCCCGCGCGCATGTTCGCGCTCACCACGCGCGGCTCGACGCCGTTTGCCAGCATGGCATTCCAGCCAGGCGACTGGTTTGTCTTCGGGTCGGAAACGCGCGGATTGTCGGAAGAGCGGCGCGAGTGGTTTCCCGCTTCCCAGCGGATTCGCCTGCCGATGCGACCGGACAACCGCAGCCTGAATCTATCGAACACCGTGGCGGTGGTGGTGTTCGAAGCGTGGCGGCAAAACGGGTTCGCGGGCGGCGCCTGAGCCGGACGCCCTCCACCTTTATTGAAGTGTGATTAGCGCGCCGATTCGGATTTGGCGTCACGCTGGAGCAGGCGCTCGACAGCTTTAGCAGCGGAGAGCCCTTCGAACAGGACTTCACAGACGGTAAAGGTGATCGGCATGTCCACGCCCTTGGCGCGTGCCAGAGCGGCCACGGCACGCGCACAGCGCACGCCTTCGGCGACGTGACCGAGGCTGTGGAGGATGTCGTCAAGCGAGCGGCCCTGCGCGAGCTGCATCCCGACCGTGCGGTTGCGTGAAAGATCGCCGGTGGCGGTCAGCAGCAGATCGCCCATGCCGGTCAGCCCCATGAATGTTTCCGGCCGACCGCCAAGCGCCAACCCCAGGCGCGTCATCTCGGCCAGCCCGCGCGTGACCAGTGCGGCGCGTGCGTTCAATCCCAGGCCCAGGCCATCCGCAGCGCCTGTCGCAATGGCGAGCACGTTCTTGACGGCACCGCCCACTTCCACGCCGACGAGGTCATCGCTCGCGTACACGCGCATCGCGTGATGGTGAAAGCCGCGCTGCGTGAGCTTGCACAGCGCCTCGCTAGTCGAGGCGACGGTCATGGCGCACGGCAAACCCTGCGCGACTTCCTTGGCGAAACTCGGCCCAGACAACACACCGACAGCGAGGTCGGTACGGCCCGACGCCTTCAACACATCGGCGACGATGGCGTGCGGTAGTGCGCTGGTCTCGGGGTCGAAACCCTTGCATAGCCAGATCAAGTTGCGCACGCCGCCGTGCGCGGCAATCGTGCGCGCCAGGTCAGCCAGCCCGGCGACGGGTGAGGCAATGACGGCAAGTCCGTCGTCGCCCGCCGCATGGTCGAGCGCGGCCTGCAAATCAGCGGAAAAATGCAACGACGCCTGCAGCGTGATGCCCGGCAAATACGGCGCGTTGATGTGCGTGGCGGCCATTTGCGCGACGAGGTTCGCGTCACGCCCCCACAGCACGACATCGTGCGATTGTGCGGCGTGGCTGGCCAGGGCAGTGCCCCAGGCACCGGCACCCAAAACGGAAATTCGCATGCGCGTGTTCAACATCGGTCAGGCAAAGATCGAGCAACAGGTCGGGCAAAAAAAAGCCCGCGCAAGCGTGCGGCTGGCGCGGGCTTCTGGCGCAGTGCGCCTACTGATTAGTGCGTGGCCTGCGAGCCGTCCGGCATCACCAGACCAGCGCCGCCGGCTTGACCTTGCTGCTCCATCGCAGCGGCCAGGCGTTGTTCGTACAGCGCCTGGAAGTTGATCTCGGCCAGGTGGATCGGCTGGAAGCCGGCGCGACCGATGGTGTCGGCAATGTTCGAGCGCAGGTACGGGTACACGATGGTCGGGCAAGCAATGCCCAGCAGCGGGTCCATCTGTTCGGCCGGCACGTTGCGGATATCGAAGATGCCCGCTTGCTTGGCTTCCACCAGGAACGCGACCTTCTCTTGCACCTTGGTCGTCACCGTACCGATGACGGTCACTTCAAACACGCCTTCAGCCAGTTGCGAAGCGGCGACGTCTACCTGCACTTCCACAGACGGCTGTTCCTGCTCGAGGAAGATGTGCGGCGAGTTCGGTTGCTCCAGCGACAGGTCCTTCAGATAGACGCGCTGGATGTTGAAGAACGGCTGGCCATCCTGGCCCGGTTGCTGCTGTTGCTGGTCGCTCATGACTCGCCTTCAAATGGAATGTGGTCAGTGCTTGGCGGAAGCGTCCGCCGCGCAAAACGCGTATGGTACATGACCAAATGGGGCCTGCTATGAGAGCCGGCCCAAAAGTACAACGCCCGGTCAAAGCCGGGCGTTTTTGTATGGTGCGCAGGTCGCCAAACCGGGCCGCCGAATCAGGCAGCCAGCAACGGAACCAAGCCACCTTCGCGGTCCAGCGCAGACAGATCATCGAAGCCGCCGATGTGGCGCTCGTCGATATAAATCTGCGGAACCGTGCGGCGGTTCGTGCGCGTCATCATCTCTTCGCGCTTGCCGGGTTCGCGATCGATCAGGATTTTCTCGATCTGCTCGACACCGCGTTGCTTCAGGAGTCGTTCCGCTGCCACGCAATAGGGGCAGACGGTGGTGCTGTACATGACCACGTGCGCCATAACTTCAACCTCGTATCTTTATTTCACAACCGGAAGGCCCGCTTGTTGCCAGGCGGCCAATCCGCCCTCGAGCGAATACACCTCACTGTAACCGGCTTGCTTCAGGACTGCTTGCGCCCGCCCAGCGCGCTGGCCGGTCTGGCATACGAGGATGATGGGGGTCTCTTTGTTCTTTGCAAGCCCGGAAGCCTTGCCGGCAAGTTCCCCGAGCGGCGCGTGCTTGGCTTGCGGCAAATGACCGGCTGCGTACTCACCGCTTTCGCGCACATCCACCACCACGGCATTACGGCGATTGATGAGCTGGGTGGCCACCGGAGCACTCACCTTGGCGCCGCCACCGCCCGCGATGCGGCGCTGGATGGGCGCCCAGAGCAGCAGCAGACCAGAAACGATGGCGACGGCAAGCAGTGCGAGGTTGTTGTAATCGGCGAAGAACTTCACGGTATCGGTTTCCTGGGATGGGTCGGGGCAAGTCTAGTGGGCGAACATCAGCCGAACGATTCGGGGGCCCAATGCCCGCGGCATTATAAAATAGTCGGTTTCAGCGGCTGCACGATGACGTACGACACGTCGCCGCAGCTAGCCGCACGCAGGTTTTCTCACTTCTCATCATGGCAGTCATGCACAAGCTCGTCCTCATCCGCCACGGCGAATCGACGTGGAATCTGGAGAACCGCTTCACCGGCTGGGTCGACGTCGACCTGACCGACACCGGCGTCGCCCAGGCCCGCCAAGGCGGCAAACTGCTACGTGAAGCCGGCTTCACGTTCGATCTGGCCTATACCTCAGTGCTCAAGCGCGCGATCCGCACGCTGTGGCATGTGCAGGATGAAATGGATCTGATGTGGATCCCGACCCGTAATGAGTGGCGCCTGAACGAGCGTCACTACGGTGCGCTGTCGGGCCTGAACAAGGCCGAAACCGCCGCGCAATATGGCGACGAGCAAGTCCTGGTATGGCGCCGCAGCTACGACACGCCGCCCCCCGCGCTCGAGCCCGGCGCCGACAACGACGCCTTCGGCAATCCCCGTTACGCAGGTCTTACGCGCGAGCAGGTACCGCTGACCGAATGCCTGAAGGACACCGTCGCCCGCGTGATGCCGCTGTGGGATGAATCGATTGCACCGGCCATCAAGAGCGGCAAGCGCGTGGTGATCGCCGCGCACGGCAACAGCATCCGCGCGCTGGTGAAGTACCTGGACGGCATTTCCGACGCAGACATCGTCGGCCTGAATATCCCCAACGGCACGCCGCTTGTGTATGAGCTGGACGCCAACCTCAAGCCGATCCGCCATTACTACCTGGGCGACCAGGAAGCGATTGCCGCGTCGCTGGCAGCGGTGGCCAGCCAAGGCAAGTCGAAATAATCCGTAACGGACGCTACGGCACTCCAACGCCTTTATACTGTCGAAGCCTGTAGCCCGGGATGTGCGCGAGCCGTCTCGGGCCATGTTTATCTACTGTTCCCACGTCCACGCTCGACACATGCGAACTTCGCTCAAGAACATCAGCCTGATCGCCATCGGCCTCGTCACCGGGGTTCTGGCGACGCTCCAGCTTTCCGCCACTGCGCAAAACGCGACGGTCGGTCCGCTTCCGCTGGAGAAACTCAGGCTCATGGCAGACATCTTTGGCCAGATCAAGCGTGAATATGTAGAGCCCGTGGACGACGACAAGCTGCTGACCGAAGCGATCAAGGGCATGGTCGCCAGCCTCGACCCCCATTCGGCCTACCTGGACAAGAAGGACTTCCAGGAGCTGCAGGAAGGGACTCAGGGCCGCTTCGCCGGTCTGGGCATCGAGATCTCGCAGGAAGAAGGCCTGGTCAAGGTCATCAACCCGATTGAAGACACCCCGGCCTTCCGCGCCGGCGTGCAGCCGGGCGACCTGATTACCCGCATCGACGACAAACCCGTGCGCGGCATGCCGCTGGAGCAAGCCGTCAAGCGCATGCGCGGCGCGCCGGGCACCAAGGTCACGCTCACGATCTATCGCAAGAAGGAAGAGCGCACGTTCCCGCTGACCATCACCCGCGCCGAGATCCAGGTGCAATCGGTCAAGGCCAAGATGCTGGACAACGGCATCGCGTGGGTGCGCATTACCAGCTTCCAGGAACGCACCGTGCCGGACCTGGCCAAGAAGCTCAACGACTTGGCCAAACAAGACGCCCACCTGAAGGGCCTGATCCTGGACCTGCGCAACAACGGCGGCGGCGTGCTGCAAGCTGCAGTTGGCGTGTCGGCCGCGTTCCTGCCGCCGGACGCGACGGTGGTTTCGACCAACGGCCAGGTGCCGGATGCCAAGCGTACGTACAAGGCGACCTTCGCCAACTACCGCCTGAGCAACTTCGATTCCGATCCGCTGGTCGGTCTGGACCCAGAGTTCAAGACCGTGCCGATCATCGTGCTGACCAACGCCTACACGGCTTCGGCCTCCGAAATCGTGGCCGGCGCGCTGCAGGACCATCACCGTGCCAAGACGATGGGCAAGACGACGTTCGGCAAGGGCTCGGTGCAGACGGTGCGTCCGCTGTCGAACGACACCGGCATCAAGCTGACCATCGCGTACTACTACACGCCGTCGGGCAAGTCGATCCAGGCCAAGGGCATCCGCCCGGATATTCCGGTTGACCAGAACCCGGACGGCGACCCGGACGATGCGCTGATCACGCGCGAAATCGACACCGAACGCCACCTGCACAACAAGCAGGAGTCGGAAGAAGCCGAGATGACCGAGCGCGAAAAGCGCCGCATCGAAGAACTGCGTCGCCTGGAAGAAGAAAACGCCAAGAAGACGCCCGAGCAGCGCGAGAAGGAGCGCAACAAGAAGCCGATCGAGTTCGGTTCGGCGGAAGACTTCATGCTGCAACAGGCGGTTGCCGACCTGAAGGGTCAGCCGGTCAAGCGCTCGAAGTCGGTGCTGGAAGCGGCGGCGGCGGTGCCGGACAAGGCAGTGAAATCGCCGGCGGCCAAGGAATCGAGCGCCCCGGCCAAGCTGCCCAAGGGCAAGGCGGCTCCGGCTTCCGAGCCGGCTGCACCGAAGCCGAATGTTCCCGCTAGCGGCGTGCAGCCCGCACCGGAGCCCACCGGCGCCCGTTAAGACACCTGCCGGCAAACACTGGCAAACTTACGAGGCCGTGCAATGCACGGCCTTTTTCATTGCACCACCATGAACGACGATCAACTGCTGCGCTACTCGCGCCATATCCTGCTCGACGAAATCGGCATCGAGGGACAGACGCGCCTGCTTGAGGGCCACGCGCTTGTCATCGGTGCGGGCGGGCTGGGCGCTGCGGCCCTGCCCTATCTGGCGGCAGCGGGCGTGGGCACGCTCACCATCGTCGACGACGATACGGTGGACTTGACCAATCTGCAGCGCCAGATCATCCACTCAACGGAATCGGTCGGGCAACCGAAGGTGGCATCCGCGCAGGCGGCCATCGCCCGACTGAACCCGGACGTTCGCGTGAATGCCGTGCAGCGCCGGCTTGATGCGGATGCGATCGTTGCGCTCCTTGATGGCGTGAGCGTGGTACTGGACTGCTCCGATAACTTCGGCACGCGCCAAGCCACCAACCTTGCCTGCGTGCAGGCTAGGGTGCCGCTGGTATCGGGCGCCGCCATCCGCTTTGACGGACAGATCAGCGTGTTCGACAGCCTTGCTGGCGGCCCCTGCTACGCCTGCCTGTTCCCGCCCGACGAGCCTGCACCCGAAGTGGCGTGTGCAACGATGGGCGTGTTCTCACCGCTGGTGGGCATGGTTGGTACGGTACAGGCCGCGGAGGCACTCAAGCTGATTGCCGGCATCGGCCGTTCGCTTGCCGGTCGTCTGCTGATGCTCGACGGTCTATCGATGGAGTGGACGACGATGCGGATCGCGCGCCAGCCGTCATGCCCCGTCTGCGGTGGCACACACTGAAGCGACCGAAAGCACGCAACAAAAAAGGAGGCCAAGGCCTCCTTCTTTTTTGCCGCCTGACGAGACTTACTCGCCCTCGGGCTCCATCTGCGATTGCAGGTAGTTCTGAATGCCAACCTTGTCGATCAGCTCGAGCTGTGTTTCCAGCCAGTCGATGTGCTCTTCAGTGTCATCCAGAATGTCGACCAGGATTTCGCGGCTGACGTAATCCTTCACCGACTCGCAGTAAGCGATGCCCTCGACCACGGTGCCGTGTGCGGCACGCTCCAGCTTCAGGTCACACTCGATGATCTCTTTCGTGTCTTGGCCAATGAAGATCTTGCCGAGGTCCTGCAGGTTGGGCAGGCCGTCGAGCATCAGGATGCGCTCGATCAGGCGATCGGCATGCTTCATCTCGCCAATCGACTCTTTGTACTCATGGTCCGCAATGCGCTTGAGCCCCCAGTGGCCGTACATGCGCGCGTGGAGAAAATACTGGTTGATGGCGGTCAGCTCGTTCTTGAGCTGGGCGTTCAGATATTGGATGACCTTCTTATCGCCTTTCATTCTTGGGGCTCCAGCAAAGTGCAACTGCGGTGATGGACGCACGCACGCGTCCGTTCAAAGCGAGCCCTGTGCCTAGCTAGAAAGCAACAAATGCCACCGAGGCTCAACGCCAGGGCGGCAATTCGCGGCGATAGAAAAAAGACGGGAAATCAGGCAGCCAATGCACCGGGCACGAGGGCCTGATCATTGGCGACGGGCTCGTCGCGACGTTCGATTATGGCATGCGTGCTTGCACGGCCCAAAATCTGATCGACAGGGACACAGCTCACCGCTTCGGCGAGCACCTGCTTGGCGCAGTCCCGGCATTGTCCGCAGCACGTCCCCACGCCGAGCGTTTCAGCGAGTTCGTCCATCGTTGACACACCCAGACGGGCGGCGCCATGGATTTCGCGGTCGGTCACTTGGTTACAGATACAGACGTACACGGGGTTCCTCCGCAGCGCTCAGAACGCGCGCTGTGAAACCAGAATAGCAGAGAATCGAAATGAGAACAATTCTTGTTCGACCCCATTCTGAGCGGAGGGGCATGCAGGTGCAGGCGACCCGTCTTTCCTGAGAAAAACGTGTCATTTCAATCACTTACAGAGAAATTTCGCTCGAAAAAGACGATGCGCCGGCACGACACTCGGTGCAGCCGGCGCTTTACGAACGCTTGAATCAAGCCCGCGCCAGCGCGCTCAGCGCCTCTTCGATTTCGGCCGGTTCGCAGGCGTGCAGCAGGCGCTCCGCTTCGCGCATCAGGCGGGGGCGGTCCGAGCGCAGGATCTGTTGCTTGACGCTCAGCAACTGCGACGGATGCATCGAAAATTCGGTCAGGCCCATGCCCAGCAGCAGGCGTGTCATGGTGGCGTCCCCCGCCATCTCACCGCACACCGAAACCGGCTTGCCCGCCTGATGCGCTTCGCGAATGGTGCGCGCGATCAATTGCAGTACCGCCGGATGCAGCGGGTCGTACAGATGGGCGACCGCGTTGTCGGCACGGTCAATGGCGAGCGTGTACTGGATCAGGTCGTTCGTGCCGATCGAGAGGAAATCCATGCGACGCAGGAACACCGGCAGGATCAGCACGGCGGCCGGAATCTCAATCATGGCGCCGACCTTGATGGCCGGGTCATAGGCTACGCCATCGGCATCGAGCGAAGCCTTGGCGCGTGCCAGCAATTCGAGCGTCTGGTCGATTTCGCGGGCGTGCGCGAGCATCGGCACAAGAATCTTGATGGGCCCAAACGCAGACGCCCGCAACAGCGCGCGCAACTGCGTCAGGAACATTGCCGGCTCCGAGAGCGACCAGCGGATCGCGCGCAAACCCAGCGCCGGATTGGGCGCAGTCTCGAACACGTCGTCGCGGATATCCAGCGGCTTGTCGGCACCAATGTCGATGGTACGAATCGTGACGGGCAAGCCCATCATCGATTCCACGGCGGTGCGGTACGCGCGAAACTGCTCTTCCTCGTCGGGCAGCGCGCCGCGACGGTTCATGAAGAGGAACTCGGAGCGGAAAAGGCCCACGCCCACGGCACCGGCTTTGACGGCCGCGGCCGCATCTTCCGGCATTTCGATGTTCGCGTGCAGATCGATTTGCGTACCGTCGAGCGTGACGGTGGGCGTATGGCGCAGGCGTTCGAGACGCTTCTTCTGCAATTCGCCTTCGCTGCGGCGGTGGCGGTATTCCTCGAGGATCGACGCGCTCGGATCGACGATGACGATGCCGTTGTCGCCGTCAATGACGACGATGTCGTCCTGGCGAATCAGCGTGCTCGCGTTATGCACTCCCACGGCCGCCGGAATGTCGAGGCTGCGCGCCACGATGGCGGTGTGCGAAGTGCGACCGCCCAGGTCGGTCACGAAGCCAGCGAAGGTCTGGCCACGGAACTGCAGCATGTCGGCCGGCGCAATATCGTGCGCCACGACGATCATGCCAGCGTCCGGATCGCAGCCAACCGCCACCGGCGCGGGCGCCAACGCGGGCGCGCCCGCCAGCACCTTCAGAATACGTTCGACCACCTGCTCGATGTCGGCTTTGCGCTCGCGCAGGTATTCGTCTTCGATTTCGCCGAACTGGCGGATCAGCTCTTCAAGTTGCGTTGTGAGCGCCCACTCTGCGTTGTAGCGTCGCTGGCGAATCAACGTCTCTGGCACCTGCGAGAGCAACGCGTCATCCAGAATCATCGCGTGCACGTCGAGGAAGGCGCCCATCTCTTCGGGCACATCGGTGGGCAGATCGCGCTTGAGTGCTGCCAATTCGGTGCGCACGGTGGCGCGGGCACTGCGCAAGCGCTCGACCTCGGCGTCGACCTTGTCTTCGTCGACGAGGTAGTGCGACACATCAAGCGCCGCACGCGCCAGCATGTGGGCGCGGCCAATGGAGATGCCGCGCGAGACCGGAATACCGTGCAGGGTAAAAGGCATAGACGCTGGCCGGAGCGGCGTTGAAGTGGAATGCGGCGGGCGGGTTATTCGCCTTCGCCGAAGCGATCGTTGATGAGCGCGACGAGACCATCCATGGCGTCGTGCTCGTCGGGGCCGTCGATCTCCAGCGTGACGGTGGAACCGATGCCCGCAGCCAGCATCATCACGCCCATGATGCTCTTGGCGTCGACCTGGCGGCCGTTGCGCGACATTTTGATCTGGCTGTCGAACTTGCTGGCGAGCTGCGTGAGTTTGGCGGAGGCGCGGGCATGCAGCCCGAGCTTATTGATGATGGTGATATCCCTCTGCAGCATATTTGTCTGGATGATTGGCAACCTGGTTCTGAACGGCTGTCGAGCCGACCTGCAGTACGCCTTGCGCGCCGCCGGCCAGAGCCTTGGCGGCAAGTTGTTCGAGTTTTTCGGAGCGATAGCAGATGGCGCGCACGAGCATCGGTAGATTCACGCCAGCCAGCACGCGCACGCGGCCCGGATCGGCTAGGCGCGAAGCGATATTGGCGGGCGTGGCCCCGAAGATGTCGGTCAGCACCAGTGCGCCGTTGGCCTCAACGAGTTCGGCGAGCTTGTCGCGCGCCTGAGCCAGCACGGCAGCCGGCTCGGCATCGGGCAGGACATCGATTGCGATCAGCCCTTCGGGCGGACCGCAATAGACGTGTGCAGCGCAATCGCGCAGTGCGCTGGCCAGCGGCGCATGAGCGATGATCAGAATCCCTGCCATGATCGAAAAGCGAATCGGTATAACGCTGATTGTATCAGGGCCATTTGGCGCAATTGAGCGGCCGTGTACCGGACCTCCCCCTTGTGGAGGACCCTCGGCGGAGGGGCCATGCCGCCATATCAGGCGGGCTTGCGCGCCAATCCGCTGCTCTTGCCTGCGGCGCGCTCCAGTGCATCGATGAACATTCCGGCCACATTGAAGCCCGTCTGCTGAGTGATTTCCTGGAAGCACGTCGGGCTGGTGACGTTGACCTCGGTGAGGTAATCCCCAATGACGTCCAGGCCGACGAGCAGCAGGCCGCGTTGCCAGAGCACGGGCGCAAGTGCATGTGCAATCACCTGATCACGCTCGGACAGCGGCTGCGCCTTGCCCGTCCCGCCAGCCGCCAGGTTGCCGCGGACCTCACCGGCCATCGGCACGCGCGCCAACGAATGCGGCACCGGCGAACCGCCGATCAGGAGAATGCGTTTGTCGCCCTCACGGATCGCAGGAATGTACTGCTGAGCCATGATCGTGCGCGCGCCGTTGTCGGTGAGCGATTCGATGACCGCCCCGAGGTTCATGCCATCCGGCCCCACGCGGAAGATGCCCGCGCCGCCCATGCCATCGAGCGGCTTGAAGATGACGTCGCCTTGCTCGGCGTGGAATTCGCGCAGGCGCTTGGCATCGCGCGACACGACGGTCGGCACGGTGAACTCGCGGAACTGCGCGATGGCGAGCTTCTCCGAATGATCACGAATCGCCTGCGGCTTATTGAACACGCGAGCGCCCTGACGTTCGGCAATCTCCAGCAGCCACGTGCTGGTGACGTACTCCATGTCGAACGGCGGGTCCTTGCGCATCAGCACCGCGTCAAAGCCAGTGAGCGGCAGCAGGCGCGCATCACCGGCGCGATACCAGTCGTGCTCGTCGCCGGTAAGGGCAATAGGCGTCGCAACGGTTTCGACCACGTTGTTCGCCAGCGTGAGCTGTGACTGCAGGCACGTGTAGATGGCATAGCCGCGCGCCGCCGCCTCGCGCATCATCGCAAAGGTGGAATCCTTGTAAGTCTTGAACGTCGACAGCGGATCGACGATGAACAGGATGCGCATGGCGGTTCCTTCTGCAGCGGGGTACAGCCGATCAGATCAGCGGGTTAGGGTCGGTCTTCTCAAGTTCGAGCGAGGCAGCCAGCAGCGCCAAGCGCGCCACCACACCGTACATATAGAAGCGGTTCGGCTCGCCGGCGCCCGGCTTGGCATGGCTGTCCGGCAGCGAATTCGACGCAAACGGCAACGGCACGAAATGCATGCCCGGCGCGTTGAGATTCTCGTCCACGCCACGGCCCGTGTGAACCCGGTAGAAACCACCCACCACATAGCGGTCGATCATGTAGACGACGGGCTCGGCCACAGCTTCGTTGATCTTCTCGAAGGTGTGCACGCCTTCCTGCACGATCACCTCGGAAACCTCTAGGCCCTCCTTGACCACGCTCATCTTGTTGCGCTCCTTCCGGTTGAGGCCCTTGACCTCGGAAGGATCGCGCACGGTCATCACGCCCATGCCATAGGTGCCGGCGTCGGCCTTGACCACCACGTATGGGGTCTCGGTCACGCCGTATTCCTTGTACTTCTTGGCGGTTTTCTTGAGCACCGTCTCCACGGCGTGAGCCAGCTCTTCCTCGCCGGCACGCTCATGGAAGTCCAGCCCGCTGCATTTGGTGAAGTACGGGTTGACCATCCACGGGTCGATGTCGATCAGCTTGGCGAACTTCTTCGCCACTTCGTCGTAGGCGGCAAAGTGGTTG
Organism: Ralstonia sp. Ralssp135; assembly: GCF_047304345.1. Lineage (NCBI taxonomy): Bacteria > Pseudomonadati > Pseudomonadota > Betaproteobacteria > Burkholderiales > Burkholderiaceae > Ralstonia > Ralstonia sp. Ralssp135. The sequence goes on along the minus strand of NZ_JBGLYZ010000026.1, from coordinate 38,367 downwards.
GTCTTGCGACGCTGCGACCAGCCGGCATGAAGCGGCGGCAGCAGATATTGTTCGTTGATGTTTTCGAGGATGGGCGGCACGCCGGCTGACAGATCGTTGTTCAGCAGGATCGAGCATGGATCGAAATCTTCCATGCCCAAGCGGCGGCCCTTGGTACCGATGCGCTTGAGCGGCTCGACCACCAGGCGTTGCCCATCAGGCAAGTCGATCGGCGTCGGCTCGGTGATGTCCTCCGAAAGCGATCCAAGGCGCACATTCAGTCCGGCTTGGCGCATGATTTGCGACAGACGCGCCACGTTCTGCAGATAGAACATGTTGCGCGTGTGGCGCTCGGGGATCAGCAGAAGGTTCTTGGCGTCCGGACAGATCTTCTCGATGGCAGCCATGGCGGCCTGCACGGCCAGCGGCAGCATCTCGGGCGCGAGGTTGTTGAAGCCGCCCGGGAACAGGTTCGTGTCGACCGGCGCCAGCTTGAAGCCGGCGTTGCGCAAATCGACGGAACAGTAGAACGGCGGCGTGTGTTCCTGCCATTCCAGGCGGAACCAGCGTTCGATGGCGGGCGTGGCGTCAAGAATCTTCTGCTCGAGCTCGAGCAGCGGCCCGTTCAGCGCGGTGATCAAGTGCGGAACCATACCCTTCCTATTGATGTTATTTATCGCCCACTCCGATTGTAGAGGAACAGGCAATAGCTTGCAGACGACAGCGGGCTATCGATATGCGGTCAGGAGCGGGGATTCGCAAGAGGCGCAGTGCGGCAGTGCAGCAAGCCACACAAAAAAGACGGACAAAAAAAAGCGCGGGGCTGCCGCGCTTGGGGAATAGCCTGACAGATACGGGGAGCGTTCTGCAGGTGGAGGAAACCACGTCTGCAATGTAAGCGCCCGCATAACGAGAGGCAATTGAAGGTTTTTTACATCGGACTTAAGGACGTCCGGCTCGGGGGGGCGGCGTAACAAAAAACCCGGCGCGCAGCCGGGTCTTTTGCAGGATGAGACGGATGATCAGTCTTCGTAGGCGGTTTCGCCGTGCGACGTGATGTCCAGACCCTCGCGCTCCTCTTCTTCCGGCACGCGCAGGCCGACAATGGCATCGACGATCTTGTACGAGATGAACGCCACCACTGCGGACCAGATGACCGTGGTCGCCACGCCCTGGAACTGGATCCACAGTTGGCCGCCGATCGAGTAATCGTCGGCAACCTTGTTGGCGACATAGTCGTAGATGCCGGTGCCGCCGAGGCTCGGTGCCGCGAACACGCCGGTCAGCAGCGCGCCGAGGATACCGCCCACGCCGTGCACACCGAACACGTCCAGCGTGTCGTCCATGCCCAGCATGCGCTTGAGGCCATTCACACCCCACAGGCACAGCAGGCCGGCGATGATGCCGAGCGCGATCGAACCCATCGGGCCGACAAAGCCGGCAGCCGGCGTGATGGCCACAAGGCCAGCCACAGCGCCGGATGCAGCACCCAGCATCGACGGCTTGCTCTTGCCGAACCACTCGCCGAAGCTCCACGACAGCACGGCTGCGGCGGTTGCCAGCAGCGTGTTGACGAAGGCCAGCGCGGCGCTGCCGTTGGCTTCCAGGGCCGAACCGGCGTTGAAGCCGAACCAGCCGAACCACAGCAGCGAAGCACCAACCATCGTCAGCGTCAGGCTGTGCGGCTTGAGCGCCTCACGGCCAAAGCCGATGCGCTTGCCGAACAGGAAGGCACCCACCAGACCCGCCACAGCAGCGTTGATGTGCACCACGGTACCGCCGGCAAAGTCCAGCGCACCCTTCTGGAACAGCCAGCCCGACTTGGCCGTCATCACCTCGGCCGCCTTGGCGTCGGTAAAGCCGTCCGGACCCGGCCAGAACCAGACCATGTGGGCGATCGGCAGGTAGCTGAAGGTGAACCACAACACCACGAACAGCAGGACAGCCGAGAACTTCGCACGTTCGGCGAAGGCGCCGATGATCAGCGCGCAGGTAATCGCCGCAAATGCGCCCTGGAAGGCGAAGTACGCGTATTCCGGTACCACCACGCCCTTGCTGAAGGTGGCGGCCACAGAATCCGGCGTCAGGCCCTTCAGGAACAGACGATCCAGCCCGCCGAAGAACGCGTTGCCCTCGGTGAACGCAAAGCTGTAGCCATAGACGGCCCACAGGATGATGATGAGCGAGAAGATGCCCATGCACTGCATCAGCACGGACAGCATGTTCTTCTTGCGCACCAGACCGCCGTAGAACAGCGCCAGACCGGGCAGCGTCATCAGGATGACGAACGCGGTGGAGATCAGCAGCCACGCCGTGTCGCCCTTGTTGGGAACAGGTGTAGCGGCAGCCGGTGCAGCAGGCGCAGCAGCTGCGGCGGCCGGAGCAGCAGCGGGGGCTGCAGCCGGTGCAGCAGCGGCGGGCTCGGAAGCAGCGGCGGCTGCAACCGGCGCCGATGCTTCAGCCGCCGGCTTGTCCTGTGCAACGGCCGGCGCTGACATCACAGCGCCCGCGAGCACGGCAACGACGGCCCCAGCCGTCAGGAATCGTGTGAACCAGGTTTTCATGTTTTGACCTCTTCCTTGGCGGATTGGGGCTTATAGGGCGTCGCCGCCGGTCTCACCGGTGCGGATGCGGATGACTTGTTCGACCTCGGCCACGAAGATCTTGCCGTCGCCGATCTTGCCGGTGCGCGCAGATTTTTCGATGGCCTCGACGGCGCGCTCGACCACGTCGTCGGGCACGGCCACCTCGATCTTTACTTTAGGCAGGAAGTCGACGATGTACTCCGCGCCGCGGTAAAGCTCGGTATGACCCTTCTGGCGTCCGAAGCCTTTGACTTCCGTGACGGTAATGCCTGACACACCCACTTCGGACAACGCCTCGCGGACCTCGTCGAGCTTGAACGGCTTGATGATGGCCATGATGAGTTTCATGCTGGTTCCTCCTCGGTCGGCGGCACCGGAGCACCGCCGCGCATCGTTATTGGAAAGTCTTGGTGATCGACAGCAGGGCCGTGGCCTTGCCCATGTAGTTGCCACGCGTGTTCGTATAGAACGCGCGCGAAGCGTTCGTATCGATGTAGGCCAGCGAAGCCGCCCAGCCGTTGCCGAAGTCTTTCGTCACACCGACCTTCCAGTCAGCATACGAGGCGCGCACGGTCTGATGCGGCACTTGCTGGTAGCCGGCGTGCAGGTTGAGCGTCAGGCCCCAGAAGCCGGTGTCGAAGTTGCCCGACAAATCGAAGTACTGGCTGTGATGCGAATCAGGCGTGCCGAACAGGTTCGAGAACGCGTGCGAATACTTGAACGTGACCGGGCCGTAGCCGATCTGCGCATAGCCTTCGGTCGTGTGCGGACGCGTGAAACCGTCGGGATAGCTGCCCGGGTAGTAGTACTGGAGCACGCCCACGTCGATCGGCACGTCCTTGACGATCTCGGTCTTGTAGCCGCCGTAAAAGTCCATCTCGATCGGCGCGGAGACGTTCGAGTTCGAATCGCTCAACCAGCTGATCGACGAGTTCCAGTTGCCGATGTAGAAGCCCTCGGGCAACACACCGCCCGGAATGGCGTAGTCAAAACCGCCCTGAATGGCCGGCTTGTTGTTGGTCTGCATGATGCCGCGATAGCGGTATTGGCTGGCCAGCGTGACGTTGGCCGTGAGCGCAGCAGGCGCCGGCGCGGGCGCGGCGGCCGGTGCGTCAGACGCAGGTGCAGACTGCGCGATGGCGGATTGGCTCACACCGGCAACGGCACCGGTCAGGAGTACAAGGCTGGCTGCGTACGCAAACTTCTTCATAACGGCTCTCCCCCTTTAGAAAGTCGCAACGGCGATGGAAAAAAATTCGCTCCAGTTCTGCAACTGTCATGCCATGTCGATGTCGTCGGATTGGAGGGCGTCTTCGGTTACAGCGTCACGCTGCCGCGGCAGCGGAAAGCGGAAGAAATTGGGGACGGGTCGCACGTGGCGGCAATCGCTGCCCGCCAAAGGTTGCTAGACGCGGCTTTCCGTCATGGTGGCTTACCCCGTCATGGCGCGATGAAAACCATGTGATAGAGTGATTTCAGCCTTATGCAGTGGCCTACACGGCCGGGTGCGGAAACTGCGACCCGTCGTTCTGTCCCCGTTTGTGTGGCGCCGCCAATGCCGCATCGCAGCGAGATTTGACGCAAGGTGTGCCGTTCGAAGCGCTCAGCCGGTACCATCGCGGCCGGCAGCACCGAAACCACGCGCCAAGCGCAGACCTTCGCACCACGGCACAGCAATTTCCTCGCACAGTTGCGGTGCATGCACCGGCTTGGCGCAGACAGCACGACCCACGGAGCAAACAACATGAAACCCACCGATCTCTTTTCCGACTTCCAAAACCGCGTGAGCGAAGCGCTGCGTAACTCGCCGGCGGCCGACATCGAAAAGAATGTCCGCGCAATGATGACGCAGGGCTTTTCCAAGCTCGATCTGGTCACGCGTGAGGAATTCGACGTGCAATCGCAAGTGCTGGCGCGTACGCGTGCACGTCTGGAAGAACTCGAAACGCGCGTGGCCGCGCTGGAAGCGCAACTCAAGTCAGCTACCCCGGCTGATCAGTAATCCGCCGGATGTTGCGCCTGGCGCGCATCTGCAAGGCTGCGGTGCCGGCCGCCGCACCCTTGCTGCGGCGCACAGCGAAAAGATCGATGCGCCGCCTTGTTGCGGCTGACGAACTGATCTAGAACGTCCTTAAGGCGCGCGCGCACCGCGCTTGAGGAGAAGATCATGCAACATCGTCTCTACTTCCTGATGCCGGACGTCGTCAGCGCCCGGCGCGTGATGAACGACCTCCTGCTGGCGCGCATCACCGAGCGCCACATCCACTTCGTCTCCAAGCCCGGCGTCGATCTGACCGGCCTGCACGAAGCCAACATCCTCCAGACTTCGGACATCGTCCACGCCACCCAGAATGGGCTGGTGATCGGCGGGGGTGCGGGCGTGCTGGCGGGCATCGTGGCAGCGATCTTTCCGATCATCGGCGAAGGGCCGCAGTGGGGCATGGTCGGCATTACCACCGTCGTTGGTGCGCTGTTTGGCGCCTGGGCCTCGAGCATGATCGGCAGCTCGGTGCCCAACAGCCGCCTGAAACCGTTCAAGCAGGCAGTGGAGGATGGGCAGATCCTGCTGATGGTCGATGTGCCGCGCTCGCGCGTGAAAGAGGTACGCGCGCTGCTGCAGAAGACGCATCCCGAAGGCCACTTCAGCGGCGAAGACACGGCCATGCCGGCCTTCCCGTGAGTTGATCTGCCGACAACGAAGCCGGAGCCCAGTGCTCCGGTTTTTTTTCGCTCGTTTCTCATGCCAACGACGATCGTCAAATTTGGATGCCGGTGAACATGGCGGCGCAACGCGGCTGGCACAGTGGAGGGTTCCGCAACCGCCACGCTCCGCCACGCCATGCACCGATACCACGCCCTCCGCCTTGCTCGTGAGTTCTCTCGGAGGATCCCGCGATGAGCCTTGCTGTACTGCGTTCGCGCGCGCTCTCGGGGATCGATGCACCGGCCGTCTCGGTGGAGGTCCATCTGGCGAATGGCCTGCCATCGTTCACCATCGTCGGCCTGCCCGACACCGAGGTGAAGGAGAGCAAGGATCGCGTACGGGCGGCGATCCAGAACAGCCGCTTTGAATTTCCGGCACGGCGCATCACCGTTAACCTGGCGCCCGCGGATCTCCCGAAAGAATCGGGCCGGTTCGACTTGGCGATCGCGCTGGGAATCCTCGCCGCGAGCCGCCAGATTCCGCACACGCATCTGGACGCACATGAGTTTGCGGGCGAGCTGTCGCTGTCCGGAGATCTGCGGCCGATTCGCGGGGCGCTGGCGATGGCGTATGCGCTATCGCGCAACCCCGTCCTCGCCGACGGCGACACACCGCTTGCCCGCGCCTTCGTACTGCCCACCGAGAACGCCGCCGAAGCCGCGCTCGTAAGCGGCACAAAAGTCCTTCCTGCACGCACGCTCATCGAGGTGTGCGACCACCTGAGCGCACCGGACCGCAAGCTCGCCCCCGCGTTGCCTGCGCCGGTCGACGCGGACATCCGCTATCCCGACTTGGCTGACGTGCGCGGGCAGCCGCAAGCGCGGCGCGCGTTGGAAGTGGCCGCCGCCGGCGGTCATTCCATGCTGATGATCGGGCCGCCCGGCACCGGAAAATCGATGCTCGCGCAACGGTTTCCCGGTTTGCTGCCGGACATGAGCGACGACGAAGCGCTTTCCGCTGCCGCCGTGATGAGCCTGACCACGCGCGGCTTCGACGCGCGGCGCTGGAAAGTGCGGCCGTTCCGTTCGCCGCACCACACGGCGTCTGCGGTGGCGATGGTGGGCGGGGGCAATACGCCAAGGCCGGGCGAAATCTCGCTAGCGCATCAGGGCGTGTTATTCCTTGACGAACTTCCAGAGTTCGAGCGCCGCGTGCTCGAAGTCCTGCGTGAGCCATTGGAGACAGGCCACATCACCATCTCACGCGCCGCGCATCAGACAGACTTCCCTGCCAGCTTCCAACTGATTGCCGCAATGAACCCGTGCCCGTGCGGTTATCGCGGGCATCCGTTGCGGGCGTGCCGCTGCACGCCGGATCAAGTGGAGCGATACCAGGCGCGCATTTCGGGGCCGCTGCTGGATCGCATCGATGTGCAGATCGAAGTGCCGACACCCTCGCAGGAAGAGTTGCTCGACGGGCCGCGTGGCGAACCGACGCTCAACGTGGCCGAGCGGGTTTCTGCTGCGCACGCGCGACAACTTGCACGGCAAGGCAAGCGCAACGCCTTGCTGGGCGGTCACGAAATCGATCTGCATTGCAGCCGCACCGATGCGGCCGATGGCTTGCTGCGCCACGCGATGACGCGCTTTTCGTGGTCCGCCCGCGCCTATGCGCGCGTGCTCAAGCTCGCCCGCACGATTGCCGACCTGTCAGGCGATGAGCGGATCGATGCAGCGCATGTGGGCGAGGCAATTCAGTATCGACGCGGGGTGAAGGCGGATTAGCCTTCATCCACGCGCTGCGCCTTCAACCCAGTTGGCGAGTTGCCCTGGGGGCGGCGCTTGAAACTCAGGCAGTCTGCCGCTTCACGAAAAACAGCGCTGCGCCAATGCTCATCAGCATGCCGCCGAAGAAGCGGCTCTGCCAACGCAGCGCACGCGGATTGCGGAACAGCCGCTGCGCCCGCGAGGCCAGCAGCGCATAACCGTGCATGACGATCAAGTCGACGAACACCATCGTCGCCGCCAGGATGCCGAGCTGCCAGAGCAGCGGCTTGGCCGGATCGATGAACTGCGGCAGCACGGCCACCATGAACAAAATGCCCTTCGGGTTCGTCAGATTGGTCAGCAACCCCACCAGGAAGCGGCGGCGCGCGCCACTGCCAGACACCTTCACGGGCTCGCCCTCCGCCGGCTTGGCGATTTGAATGGGCGTGCGCCATTGCACGATGCCGAGGTAGATCAAGTACATCGCACCGATGATCTTGATGGCCGTAAAGGCGTGCTCCGACGCAATCAGCAGCGCGCCCAGCCCGGCGCCCGCAATGAACAGGATCACGACAATGCCCAGTTCCAGCCCCGCAATCGTGACCGACGTGCGGCGCACGCCATGCGTCAGGCCATGGCTCATGCACAGGATGGCGCCCGACCCCGGCGAGATGGCGATCACCCAGGCGGCCAGAAAGAAGGCCAGCCAGACTTGCAACGTCATGATGGTTCCCCGTGATGTGGTTAGTTGTGTTGCGGTAAAGCGGAAGACGACGATTGTGCACCGGCTGCGGCGAGTTCGCTCCAGCGTGCTCAGGTTCTAGTACGGATGGAAGCTGGAGAGAAACTGGTCGACCTGCTCCTGCTGGCGCGCATCGCGTGCGGCATCGCCCGATTCCAGCACGACAGCTTGATATGCGCGCTTGCCGGTGGCCACCACACGCGCGGTCAGCCGGCGCGGCGCGGGATCGTCCCCGCCTGCCCCCTGGGCGATCAATTCCACCGCCGGCAATGACAAAGGCGGCTGTGCAGCGGTCTGCACGGCGATGTCGTGCTCGGTCACGCGGCCCTTCAAGTTGGCGGACAAGCCATTGCGCAGCGCCTCCACCGCGCGCTGGCGCCAGACTGGATCATCCGCGGGCAGTTCCACCACGCCGATGGCGAACAGCGTGCCGTCGATGTTGGCCGCCTGCATGGTCATCGGCATGCGTTGGCCGTTGATGGCGATGGGCCTGGCTTCTGCGGTGGGCTTGGCAGGGTAATCCACGGCGTAGGCGCCCTCGTTGGAATGGACCGTGCGCCAGTCGTATCTGGGGGAGCAGGCCATCAACAGCGCACACGCCGCCGCGCCCAACCCGATCCGCCACCCTGCCGTTGCTGTGACTGCCACGTCGCCTCCTGTGGGTTTTCTGTCCGTTTCCAAGGCGCCTATTATCGGACAGAGACGCCCCCCCTCCGCCCGCCAAGGACCGCGCCATGCCAATCCCGTCCGTCACCTTCCGTGCCCTGCGCGCCGACATCACCACGTTGGACTGCGATGCCATCGTCAATGCGGCGAACAGCTCGCTGCTCGGCGGAGGCGGCGTGGACGGCGCGATCCATCGCGCGGCCGGCCCGGAACTGCTGGAGGCATGCCGCGCGCTCCACGGCTGCCGCCCCGGTGAGGCCAAGCTCACCCCCGGTTTTCGATTGCCGGCCCGCTACGTCATTCACACCGTCGGGCCGATCTGGCGCGGCGGCCGGCAAGACGAGGCTGAATTGCTGGCCGCGTGCTACCGCAACAGCCTGGAACTGGCGCGCAAGCACGACGTTCGCAGCATCGCATTCCCATGCATCAGCACCGGCGTGTACGGCTTCCCGCCACAATTGGCGGCACCGATCGCCGTACGCGCCGCGCGAGAACACGGCACCGATCTGGACGTGATCACCTTTTGCTGCTTTTCTTCCGCTGACCTGGCCTTGTACGAAGCGGCCCTAGCTAATGGGAAGTGACGCGCAAATCGCCCTATGGACGGATTGTCGCGGTTGACATGCGGCGCTGGCACGACGGGCCTACAATAGACGCTTGATTTTCCTTCCGGACCCGTTGGCGCCATGGCCTCGACCCTGACTTCCTCCGCAACCCCAGCGCCAGCTACCGCCACGTCCGGCGGCCGCCGTTGGCTGCTCCCCGTGATCGTGCTGGTGCTGGCTGTGGCCGGCTGGTTCGGCTGGCGTGCGTTCTCGCCGTCGCAGCAGGTGCCCGCCGCCACCTTCACGCTGCTGGATGGCAAAAAGCTCTCGACACAGGACCTGAAGGGCAAGGTCTATCTCGTCAACTTCTGGGCCACGAGCTGCGCCACGTGCATCAAGGAAATGCCCAACATGATCCAGACGTACAACAAGTACAAGGGCGAAGGTCTGGAATACGTGGCCGTGGCGATGAACTACGACGCGCCGATGTACGTGATGAACTTCAGCCAGACGCGCCAGTTGCCCTTCAAGGTCGCAATGGATGCCGACGGCTCGGCCGCCAAGGCCTTCGGCGACGTGCAGCTCACCCCGACCACGTTCCTGGTCGACCGCGATGGCCGCATCCTCAAGCGCTACGTGGGCGAACCGGAATGGTCGTCGTTCGACGCGCTGCTCAAGCAGACGCTGGGCAAGCAGGCCTGAGCGGTCCGCGCCTCCCCGCAGTTCAGACGAAACGCCCGGTCAACGCCGGGCGTTTTTGTTTCTGGGCGAGCCACGTTCCACACTAGGTTCACGCGGGCCTGTTGCAATGGCGGTCCGTCAATCCTAGGTTCGATGGAGTTTGCATGGCCAATCACTACTGCATGTTCAAGGGCAAGCTGAAATTCGGCGTGCCCTATCTGGAGGGCTACAACGGCAATCCGCATTACGCGATCGTGGCGGAAGCGCCGGATAGTTCGGAGTTCGTGGTGCTCGCCAACGTGAAATCCGACTCGAGCATGCCGGGAGCCGGTGCTGCCGGTTATCACGTGCTGTATCAATGGACGACGGATCTGCAGTTGCCGATCACCGCCGACCTAGCTGCGCTGGCCCCGGGGCTGCACGAGGACGGCTTCCCGCGCCTCGACTACGTGCGCGACGCCGGGCTGGTCGACTTTCCGAACATGCGGCCGATCGCGCTGGATACCGAGACCGAGCACAACGACATCAACGCGCTCGTCGACGACATGCTGATGCTGGACCGCACCGCCACGCCGATCGATTACGTCTACCACGGCAGCTCCGGCGACGACGACCGCAAAGGCTGGCCACCGCGCACCGACGTAACGATCTACGGCTTCGGCTTCCTGTTCGAGCCGCAGCACAACGGCCTGCACGAAACCCACATGAACCAGGGCAACCCGGTCGTGCATACACCGGGGGTGAAGGACCATTCGCGCGAGAACGGCACACAGCAGGATGGCGCTGTCATCGTGGAAATCGACGGCAAGTTTCAGGCATTGCTGATCGCATTCCAAACCCAGCGGATTCCGACAGACGATCGTGGATACCCGGTGGCGGATGCCCATCCGATTCTTGGCTGAGCGCGAAAAGAAAACGCCCGGTCGATGCCGGGCGTTGTTGCATGCGGGCGTACCAAGTCAAAGGCCGTATCGCTTGATCTTGTCATACAGCGTCGCACGGCCAACCTGCAGAATATCCGCCGCCTGGTGCACCGAGCCGCCCGTGCGCGCCAAGGTTTCCGCAATAACCGTGCGTTCGTAGCGTTCGACGCGCTCCTTGAGCGGCATGCCGTCTTCCGATGCATCCGGCACGACCGGCGTGCGGCCGACGCCAAGCACAAGACGATCGGCCGCGTTGCGCAGTTCGCGCACGTTGCCGGGCCAGTTCGATTGCATCAGCTCGTGGCGCTGGCGCTCAGCCAGCATCGGCAGCGGGCGTTGATAGCGCACGGCGGCGTCAAGCAGGAAATGCTCGAACAGCGGGATGATGTCTTCGCGGCGTTCGCGCAGCGGGGGCAAATCGATGACGACAACGTTCAGGCGATAGTACAGATCGCGCCGGAAACCACCCGCCTCAATCAGCGCTTCCATATCGCCCTTGGCAGCCGCAACGATGCGCACGTCGATGCGCACCGAAGCATTCGAGCCAAGCCGCTCCAACGCGCCCTCCTGCAGCACACGCAGCAGCTTGACTTGCAACGCGATCGGCATGCTCTCGATCTCGTCGAGGAACAGCGTGCCGCCCGAGGCATGCTCGAGCTTGCCGATACGCCGCTTGCCCGCGCCGGTGAAAGCACCAGCTTCGTGGCCGAACATCTCGCTCTCGAAAATCTGTTCGGGCACGGCGCCGCAGTTCAACGCAATGAACGGCTTGTCGTGACGCGGCGAAAGCGTGTGAAGACTGCGCGCGACCAGCTCCTTGCCCGTGCCGGTCTCGCCGTTGATGAGCACCGGCGCATCGGTGGTCGCAACATTCTCGATCAGCGCGCGCACAGCGCCCATCGCAGGCGAGCGCCCGATGATGCGCGTGCCTGCCGCCGGGCCGGCCAGTTCACGGCGCAGTGCGCGGTTTTCCAGCTCCAGCGCGCGACGCTCGACGGCACGGCGCACGGTTTCGGTCAGGCGTTCGGCGGGAAACGGTTTCTCGATGAAATCGAACGCCCCTTCGCGCATCGCCTGCACGGCCATCGTGATGTCGCCGTGGCCTGTGACGAGCACCACGGGAATCCCCGTGCCAAACGACTGGCAGTGCGCGAGCACGTCCAGGCCGCTTGCGCCCGGCAAGCGCAGGTCGCTGACGACCACACCGGGGAAGTTTGCGTCGATCTTGCCCACGGCTTCTTCGGCGCTGCCGAACGCCTGCACGTTGAAGCCGGCAAGTTCCAGGCTCTGCGCGGTGGCCTGGCGCACAGGCGGGTCGTCTTCGATGAAGAGAACGTTCAAGCCTTCGGACATGGTTCGTGTCTGTGTAGAAAACGGATCAGGTGGACGCCGCGGAGGTGACGTCGGCGCGTACCAACGTCAGCGTAAATTGGGCACCGCCACCCGGCATGTTGGCAGCCGACAGCGAGCCGCCAAAATCGCGCGCGATGCTGGTGGAGATCGCCAGCCCAAGGCCGAGCCCCTGGCCGATCTCCTTGGTGGTGAAGAACGGCTCGAACAGGTGCGGCATGGCGTCTGGTGGAATGCCAGGGCCGTTGTCGCGCACGGCGATGGTCAGTTGGTTCGACTGCGACGGCGCGCCCTCGGCGGGACCGATGCTGATGTCGATGCGTCCGGCGCGGGCGGGTTCATTGGCGTTGATCGCATCGAGCGCGTTGCCAATCAGATTGATCAGCACTTGCTCCAGCTTCAGTTCATCCGCGCGAACAACGGCATCCGCCTCGGGGATATGCCAGTGCAGTTCGAGTGCCACGTCGCCCAGGCGCGGACGCAGTAGCGCGAGCGTGTGATCGAGCGCCACGCGCACCTGCACATCCACCACCTTGCGCCGGGAGCGGCCCGCGAACAGCTTGAGCTGCGCGGTGATCTTGCCCATGCGCTCGGTCAGGTCGGCAATCGCCTGCAGGTTGTCAGTGGCGGCGCCGTGCTGGCCGCGTTCAAGCAGGATGCGCGTGTTGTCTGAGAACGTGCGCAGCGCGGCCAGCGGCTGGTTGAGTTCGTGTGTGATGCCGGCGGCCATCTGGCCCAAGGCCGCGAGCTTGCTGGCCTGCACGAGTTCGTCCTGCGTGGCGCGCAACTCTGCCTCGGCGCGCGTGCGGTCGACGATCTCGTGTTGCAGTTGTTCGTTGGTGGCCATCAGGTCGGCCGTGCGGTCTTCGACGCGGCGTTCGAGCTGGTCATACGCGGCTTCGAGCAGGCGGCGGCTGCGCAGCATCTCCATCATGCGCAGGCGGCGCTGGCGCCAGTAGAAAAGCAGCAGGCACGCAAACGCAAAGGCAAACGCCGCCGCCACGGTGGCGCTGCGGGCAGCGCTCATCACCGGGTCCACCGGCGTGAGGTACATCAGTGTCCAGTCCGGCTCGACGAGGTCACGCGAAACCTGCAGATAGCGCGTGGCGTTCGTGCGCTCGCCAACGCGAATCAGTTCTGCACCTTCCGGCAACCGTCCGGTCAATCGCAGGAAGGCAGGTGCCTCAGGCTGCAACGGCAGTGGCGTGATCTGCTTGCGGTAATACTGGCGCGTCGCTTCCAACTGCGCCTGCAGCTTGGGCGTGAGAGGCTCCACCGTGCGGTACTGCCACGCGGGCACGGACGACAGGAAAATCACACCGTTCTCGTCCGCCACCATCACGGGTTCCGACGCGTCGTGGCTGGCACGGCCGAACCATTCGAGGTTGAGCTTGACGACCGTCACGCCGATCACGCGACCGTCCTGCATGACCGGCTGCGAGATGTAATAGCCGGGCTCTTCGCGCGTGATGCCAATGCCGTAAAAGCGCCCGACGTGGCCTTCCGCTGCCTGCTGGAAATACGGCCGGAACAGATATTCAGCACCGACGAAGCTGTCAGGCTGGTTGTAGTTGGATGCGGCCAGCGCCTTGCCGCTTGGAGAGATCACGTAGGTCGCAGTGGCGTGCGCCCGATCGTTGACTTCGCGCAGATAGCGGTTCGCGCGGTCGACGTTGGCAGGCGTCGGATTGGCGAGCAGATCGTGGATGAACGGATGCAGCGCCACCAGCGCGGGCAGGTATTCGTAGCGGTCGAGCGTGCTCTTGAGGTTGGCGGCATAGCGATCGACCCGCCCGCCCGCGGCCTGCTGGGCCTGCGTGAGCCCCCGGTTCCACGCCACCACAAACGTGGTTGCGCACACCATGGCCATCACCACCACGAGCCCGAGCGCCACCAGCCACCAGAAGCCGCGTCGCGAGCCGGAGGCGCTGGTCAGGGAGAAATCGGGATCGGACATCGGCTGGAGGTCGGCGGCAGAGAGTGTTGCCGTGCCTTCCAAAGCCGTGCCCGAAGTCGGCATGTCGCCGAGATGCTTCAGGAGGTGCATGCCAAAAAAGAAGCGGGGCCGTCTGGAAGGACAGGCCCCGCAATCATACGCTTTGCGCTTTCAAGCGCCGGCGCCCGCAGGCGCCAGCCAGATTGGATCGATCAAACTGCCGGGGTGGCCGGCACGCGCTCATCGCTACGGTCGCCCGACAGCACGCGAGCCAGCTTGGCGCGATCCAGTTCACGTTCCCAGGCCGAGATCACCACGCAGGCCACGCCGTTGCCGGTGATGTTGGTCAGGGCACGGCATTCGCTCATGAAGCGGTCGATACCGAGAATCAGCACCATGCCCGCCACCGGAATATCCGGCACCACGGCCAGCGTTGCGGCCAGCGTGATGAAGCCCGCACCGGTGATGCCCGATGCGCCCTTCGACGTCAGCATGGCAACGGCCAGGATGGTCAGCTGCTGCGTCCAGGTCAGCTCGATGTTCAGCGCCTGCGAGATGAAGATCACCGCCATCGTCATGTAGATGTTGGTGCCGTCCAGGTTGAACGAATAACCGGTCGGAACCACCAGGCCCACCACCGACTTCGAGCAGCCCAGCTTTTCCATCTTTTCCATCAGGTGCGGCAGCGCAGATTCCGACGAGCTCGTGCCCAGCACGATCAGCAGTTCTTCCTTGATGTACGACACAAAGCGGAAGATGTTGAAGCCGACCAGCCGCGCGATGATGCCCAGCACCACCACCACGAAGATGATGGCAGTCAGGTAGAACGTACCGACCAGCTTGAGCAGCGGCACCAGCGAGATCACGCCGTACTTGCCGATGGTGAATGCCATGGCGCCAAAGGCACCGATCGGGGCCACGCGCGTGATGATGTGCACGATGCGGAAGAACACGTGCGCGACTTGGTCGATGAAGTCCGTGACGATCTGTGCACGATCACCGATGGCCGAAAGCGCACCGCCAAACAGCAACGCGATCAGCAGAATCTGCAGGATGTCGCCCTTGGCAAAGGCGTCGACAACCGTGCTCGGGATGATGTTGAGCAAGAAGTCGACCGTGCTGGCCGAATGCGCCTTGGCGGCGTACTGGGCAACGGCCTTGGCGTCGATGGTGTTCACATCAACGTTGAAGCCCGAGCCCGGGTTGAAGATGTGGCCCGCGGCCAAGCCAATCACCAGCGCGAAGGTCGAGACGATCTCAAAGTAGAGCAGCGCCTTACCGCCCACGCGGCCCACCTTCTTCATGTCGCGCATGCCGGCAACGCCGGAGACGACGGTACAGAAGATGATCGGCCCAATCACCATCTTGATCAGTTGGATGAAGCCATCGCCCAGCGGCTTCATCTTGACGGCAAGTGCGGGCGAAAAATGGCCCAGCAGAACGCCGATGACGATGGCCGCCAGCACCTGTACGTACAGGATTTTATAGAACGGTTTTTTCATGTCTTCCTCGAGTGTCACAGACCGGCCGTGCGCTCAACTGCTCGCCCGGTCCGACCCGCCCTGGTGTGGTCTCTCTCCTGCCTCGATACGCCGATGTGTCCGGCGCCTCCCGCAGCAGGTCGCTCTTTATTGCAAGGGCTATGCCAACGTCAAACTCAAGCACTGGCGGCCCGCCAACCCTTGTCCCACCTTGGTGTGACTACGATGGCACCCGCCTCAGCCGTCGTCAATCCCGGAATCCGCGCACAGAAGGTGTCCAGACATCCGGAAAACGTGTTGCGATGCAGCATCGCGCCGTCGCGTCGCACTCGTATCCAAGAAGGAATGGGGACATCGGGGCCGTATAATGCCGGCTCGTTACGCAAATCCACATGGGTGCGCGACGCCAGGAAGCCATTTGCATCTTGCCGCGCGTGCCGTCACGCAGCCCTCCCAGCCTTCTCGGTCCGCCCATGAGCAGCCATTACAAGCACCACGTTTTCTTCTGCCTGAACGAACGCGAGGACGGCTCGCGCTGCTGCGCCGATTTCGGCGCGAAGGCCATGCAGGAATACGCCAAGAAGCGCTGCAAGGAACTCGGCATCAACGGCGAAGGCCGCGTGCGCATCAACAAGGCCGGCTGCCTGGACCGCTGCGAACTCGGTCCGGTCATGGTGGTCTACCCCGAGGCCGTCTGGTACACCTTTGTCGACAAGGAAGACATCGACGAAATCATCCAGAGCCATCTGGTTGAAGGCAAACCGGTCGAACGGCTGATGGTCGACCGCCCTGCCAACGCGTGAGCCCGGCTTTACTGCATCTGCTTTTCCCTTTTCCATGAACGTTCATACCGAAGAACGCCTGATTCCTGGCCCCGTCGGGCAGATCGACCTGTCGATCGACCAGCCGGACACCGCGCCGCGCGGCCTGGCGCTGATCGGCCATCCGCATCCGCTGTTCGGCGGCACCAAGGACAACAAGGTCGCGCAGACGCTGGCACGCACCTTCGTCGGCCTGGGCTATGTGACGGTGCGCCTGAATTTTCGCGGTGTGGGCAAGACCGAAGGCACGCACGACAACGGCATCGGCGAGCAGGACGACATGCTGGCCGTGCTCGACTGGATGCGCACGCAGACCGAATGGTCCGCCGACGTGGCCACGCTGCCTGTGGCACTGGGCGGTTTCTCATTCGGCAGCTTTGTCGTGTCTCAGGTGGCACGTCGCCTGGCCGAAGCCGGCACGCCTGCCGAGCGTCTGGCGCTGGTCGGCACCGCCACCTCCCGCTGGGATGTCGCGCCAGTGCCGGCCGACACCATCATCATCCACGGCGAACAGGATGACACCGTGCCGCTGATCGACGTGCTCAATTGGGCGCGCCCTCAGGAGCTGCCCGTGATCGTCATCCCGGGCGCCGATCACTTCTTCCACCGCAAGCTGCATCTGATCCGGCAGCTCATTACCGGCGCCTGGGCGCCGCAGCCGTAACACCAAACCCGTTGATTTTCCGGACGCCGCGCCTCCCCCCTTTTTTCTGGCAGGCGGCGCCATTGAACTCCAAGCAGACCGCAGGACCCGACATGCAGACCCGCTTCGCCCATTTCACGCCCCTCGCCTTCCATTCCGCCGCCGCAACCGCTGTAGCAGCCGCCGTGCTGGTCACCGCGCTGCCCGCCATGGCGCAACCGGTACCTGCCCCGCAGGTCGCGGCCCGCTCGTGGATGCTGACCGACGTGACCAGCGGCCAAGTGCTCGGCGGCGCGAACATGGACGAACGCATCGAGCCCGCCTCGCTCACCAAGCTGATGACGGCCTATCTGGTCTTCGAAGCCGTGCGCGACGGCAAGCTCAAGTACGACCAGATGATCACGCCCACCGAGACCGTGCGCTCGGTCAAGACCGACGAATCTCGCATGTTCCTGCAAGCCGGCAAGCCGGCATCGGTGCGCGAGATGACGCAAGGCCTGATCATCCAGTCGGGCAACGATGCAGCCCTCGTGCTGGCCGAGGCGGTAGGCGGCACCGAGACCAACTTCGTGATGCTGATGAACCGCGAAGCCGAGCGTCTGGGCATGAAGAGCACACATTTCGCGAACGCCGCGGGCCTGCCCGATCCGAATCACTACTCGACCGCACGTGATCTTTCGATCCTGACCGCGGCGCTGATCAAGGATTTCCCGCAGGACTACAAGTTCTACTCGCAGAAGGATTTCACCTATAACAACATCAAGCAGTCCAACCGGAACCGCCTGCTGTGGCTCGACCCGACCGTCGACGGCGGCAAAACGGGCCACACCAAGTCGGCTGGCTACTGCCTCGTCACCTCGGCCAACCGTCCGCTGCCGGATGTGCCGGGCGCCAACCGTCGCCTGCTGTCGGTCATCATCGGCACCAAGAGCGACGCTATCCGCACACAGGAGAGCCTGAAAGTCCTGAACTACGGCTATCAGTTCTTCGATACGGTGCGCCTGTACAAGGCCAAGGACGCGCTGCAGACGCCCGACGTGTACAAGGGCCAGGCCAAAAACGTGAAACTGGGCGTGTCGGAAGACAAGTGGATCACGGTGCCCAAGGGCGCAGGTGCGCGCCTGAAGCCGGTGCTGGAGCGCAAGGACCCGCTGATCGCGCCGATCGCGCAAGGCCAGCAACTGGGCACGGTCAAGGTGATGGACGGCTCGACCGTAGTGTCGGAGTTCCCGGTGGTGGCGCTCGAAGCGGTGCCGGAAGCCGGCTTCGTCGGCCGCACGATCGACGCGGTCAAGCTGTGGTTTAAAAAGAAGTAATCGTCCCCACTTACTTCGGCATGACCTCCTCTCACACTCCCCCGCCGGGCCACATTCCGCCCGAACAGTCGCTCATCGAATACCCGAGCGATTTCCCCATCAAGGTGATGGGGCCGATGCATGACGATTTTGCCGCGACCATTGTCGAGGTGGTCCGTCTGCACGACCCGGAGTTCCACGAAGGGCGCCTGGAAAAGCGCCCGTCTTCGAGCGGCAACTACCTGGGCCTGACGGTGATCGTGCGTGCGACGAGCCGCGAACAGCTCGACGCGCTGTACCAGGCGCTGACAAGCCACCCGATGGTGAAGATCGTGCTGTAACGCACCTCTGCGCCACCAAGCAGAAAGCAAAACGCCCCGGTCATGCCGGGGCGTTTGCTTTGTCAGCGCGTTTTTTTCGATGGCCGGGCTCAGCCCTTCGAGACGTGCCCCAGGCACACCGCGTTGTCGTTCATCAGCCCCGCCAGCTTGAGCTTGAACGCCGCAATCTCCGGCAGCAGCCACGTGCGGAACGCCTGCATCTTCGGCGTCTGCAGCGCGCTGTGCGGACACACGAAGTAATAGTTCCATGGGCATGGGATCGTCGTCTCGAACAGGCGCACCACGCGACCGGTCAGCAGGTCATTGAAGGCCAACGTCGGGCGGATCAGCGCAATACCCTGCCCCGCTGCCGCGGCCTGCAATAGCAACGACGAATCCTGGAACATAAGCCCGCCGCGTGGCTCGACAAACCCCTCAAGGCCGGCCGCATCGAACCACGGCTTCCATGCCTCGCCTTCGCTGCGCAGCAGGGTCATGCTCGCCATCTCGGCCAGCGTGCGTGGCAACCGTCCGCCGTTGAACGCGGGGCTGCAGATCGGGAAGAACACATCGTCGAGCAGCTTTTCCACGTACAGGCCCGGATAGTTGCCCGAACCCATGCGCAGCGCCACGTCCATCTCTTCACGCGCGAAGTCGACCAGCGCGGGGCTGGAGAACAGCTCCACTTCCAACTCGGGATGGCGCTCGATGAAGGTGCCGATGTGCGGCGTCAGCCAGCGCGCGGCAAATGACGGCATCGTGCTGATGGCTAGGCGGTTGTCGCGGTTGCCGGCGCGCAGCTGGTGCGTGGCCTGGGCGATCTGGTCGAGCGCCTCGCGCACGCGATCGGCATAGGCGCGGCCCGCGTGGGTGAGCATGACGCGCTTGCCGCGTCGCTCGAACAGCGGCACGCCCAGCTCGTCCTCCAGGGTGCGCATCTGATGGCTGACGGCACCGTGCGTAACGAACAACTCCGTCGCCGCACGCGAAAAACTCTCATAGCGTGCCGCCGCCTCGAAGACCCGCAGCGCGCCAAGTGACGGCAAGCGCATCGGCTCGCGGATTTCGGTCATCTTTCCCTCCGGATTTTCGTAGCGCAGCGTGATTTTTATGTGAGCTGCACTATCAAGAAACGCAATATATATCGTTTGGTACAAGGCAACCAAGCACCTAGAATTCCTTCAACGGCAAGGCCCCATCCCACTGCCGTGAAGGA
The DNA here is from genome assembly GCF_047304345.1 of Ralstonia sp. Ralssp135. Classification (NCBI taxonomy): domain Bacteria; kingdom Pseudomonadati; phylum Pseudomonadota; class Betaproteobacteria; order Burkholderiales; family Burkholderiaceae; genus Ralstonia; species Ralstonia sp. Ralssp135. The sequence goes on along the minus strand of NZ_JBGLYZ010000026.1, from coordinate 18,774 downwards.
GCCGATCATGAAAGCTGTACTAACAAAAATTGTATTCACTCTGCAGCCCGGCGAAGTGGTGGCATTGCGCATGCCGGCCAACCAGAATCTGCGCGTCGAAGAAGCCTGCGGGCACGACGTATGGATCACACACGAGAACAAAGCCGGCGACGAATGGCTGCACGCGGGCGGCAGCGTTGCCGTGAAACGCGGTGAAGAAATCGTCGTCTCGGTCGACCCGAAAGCCCTCGGCCCAGTCGCGTTGGCCGTGGAAGCCACCGACGGCCACATGCCGCGCCAGCCGTGGCACGTCACGAACGGATGGCGCCACACACTCGCCGCACTCGGCTGGAACGAGCACGCCGACACACCGGTCGTGGCCGCCTGAGCCCGAAACCTGTTCCTAGCCTCCTTTGCGGCAGCTGCCGCAAAAGCCGACGCCGGCGCCGATGCCTCCCATCGCGCCGGCATTTTTTTTGCCCGACCCTGCGACCGAAGCGGGCAAAGGCGCAGGGCGCCGTTAGCGGCCCTGCGCTACACTCGCGGGCATGATTCCGATTGACATCGTTGAGCGCGGCTTGCGGGACTACGCCGCCTGCTTCGACGAAATGCAGACATTCACCGCGCAGCGGGGCCCCGATACGCCCGACACGATCTGGCTGGTCGAACACCCGCCGGTGTTCACGCTCGGCCTGGCCGGAGATCCGGCGCATCTGTTGGCTCCCGGCAACATCCCGCTGGTGAAAGTTGATCGTGGCGGCCAAATCACTTACCACGGCCCCGGCCAAGTCGTCGCTTACCTTTTGCTGGATTTGCGCCGACGCGGGCTATTCGTGAAGGCCCTGGTCGACGCGATCGAGGCGGCCGTCATCGAGACGCTCGCCACGTATAATGTCGCCTCCGAACGCAAGGCTGGCGCCCCCGGCATCTACCTGTCGAGCGGGCCGCATGCGGGCGCCAAGATAGCCGCGCTGGGCCTGAAGATCCGCAACGGCTGCAGCTACCACGGCGTGAGCCTGAACCTGGCGATGGACCTGTCGCCCTTCACGCAGATCAACCCGTGTGGCTATGCCGGCCTGGAAACCGTCGATATGGTGACCGCCGGCGCCCGTGATACGTCCGGACGCGCCGTCGATGCGAACGACTGGCAACCCGTTTCCCGCGACTTGGCCAATGCGCTGGTCGCCCAATTGCAGCAACGCGCGCAAGCGCACCCCGCCGAGGCCGCTACCGCATAGCGCCCGGAAATGCACGAGCCGCGAGCCCGTGCGGAGAACACGATGACCGATTCCGCCGCCGGCGCCACTGAAGTCGCCACCCCTGCCACCCCGTCGAACAAGCCGTATGACGCGACGGCCAAGCAGAAGTCGCTCGACAAGACCGCACGCATTCCCATCAAGATCGTGCCGGCCGAGAAGCTCAAAAAGCCGGATTGGATTCGCGTGCGTGCCGCCACCGGCAACTCGCGCTTCTACGAAATCAAGGACATCCTGCGCGCCAACAACCTCGTGACGGTGTGCGAAGAGGCAAGCTGCCCGAACATCGGCGAGTGCTTCGGCAAGGGCACGGCCACGTTCATGATCATGGGCGACAAGTGCACGCGCCGCTGCCCGTTCTGCGACGTCGGGCACGGCCGCCCAGACCCGCTCGACGTGAACGAGCCGGAAAATCTGGCCAAGACGATCGCCGAACTCAAGCTCAACTACGTCGTCATCACGAGCGTCGACCGCGACGACCTGCGTGACGGCGGCGCTCAGCATTACGTCGATTGCATTTCGCGTACGCGCGCCCTGTCGCCGGCCACGCGCATTGAAGTGCTGGTGCCGGACTTCCGCGGCCGCCTGGAAAAGGCGCTGGACATCCTGCAGGAATGCCCGCCCGACGTGATGAATCACAACCTCGAAACGGTGCCCCGCCTGTACAAGCAGGCCCGCCCCGGCGCCGACTACGCGCATTCGCTCAAGCTGCTGAAGGACTTCAAGGCCCGCAACCCGAACGTGCCGACCAAGTCCGGCCTGATGGTCGGCCTGGGCGAGACCGATGAGGAAATTCTCGAAGTCATGCGCGACATGCGCGAGCACGACATCGACATGCTCACGATCGGCCAGTATCTGGCGCCGTCGGGCCACCACCTGCCGGTGCTGCGCTACGTGCATCCGGACACCTTCAAGATGTTCGAAGAGAAGGCGTACGAGATGGGCTTCACGCACGCAGCCGTGGGCGCCATGGTGCGCAGCTCGTACCACGCGGATCAACAAGCGCACGAAGCCGGCGTGGTCTGATCACGAAGCAGCGCCACTGCACAAACAAAAAGGGCCTTGGGTTGCACCCCAAGGCCCTTTTGCTTTGATGCGGTTCGATCAGACGCGCGAAGCGGCATCCTTCGGATACGAGGCATCGCCGTTCCACGACAGATAACCGTAGGTGTCGGCCTGACGATCAGCACCCTGCGTGTAGACGTCGTACTTGGCGGCAGCGCCGTCGGTGTACGGATCGGCCTTGGCGATTGCGCCATCGGTGTATGGGTCAGCCTTGCCGACGGCACCTTGAGTGTACGGATCGAAGCGGTCGTTCTTCCACGACAGATAGCCGTAGGTATCAGCCTGGCGGTCCGCGCCCTGGGTATAGACGTCGTACTTAGCAGCCGCGCCCTGGGTGTACGGATCAGCCTTGGCGGCAGCGCCTTGCGTGTACGGATCGGCACTGCTTTGGACGGCGGCGGCGGCCGGCTGGGCCGACAGCAGAGCGGCGGAAGCCGAAACCGTGGCCACTAGGGCCAGCAAAGCGTTACGGGAGAAAGCGGTTGCGAGACGGGTGTTCATGATGGGCTCCTGATGTGTCTGGATATTCGGTTGCGCTCAGTTCGTTGCGCTTGTGATCAGAATAGATCGTTGCCATTGGTGAATAAATGGCAGATCGAATAAAAGACTGTTCTTCATAAATCAACAATTGTTCAGTGCCTGCCATTGATTTGGCGAATCATGAGTCACATTTCTACTGCGATCTCCGAGCTGTCATGCAAAGAAAACCGCGTACGTCGACGCGGTTTTGACCGTGAGTGGCGAACCTACTGCTGCGCTGGATGCCCTGGGCGCGGCGCGCCAGCGGGTTCCGCTACCGGGCGCCCCGCCTGCTTATTGCGCCACCAGCCCATCAGCGTCAACGCCAGCCAGAAGAACTGGGTAAGAAACGACGCGAGATTGAACGAGCCCATCAGCGAAATCAGGATGCAAATCGGTCCAAGCAGGTTGAGGCGAACGGCGAATGCGCCGGTCGGCGGCTTATGCAGGACCTGCACACCAAAGTGCGCAGAAACATAAGCGGCGACGCCGACCAGACCGACAACGTCGGTAAAACCCAGGGAGGCCATGGTGTGTGCTTTGAAAGCAGAGGTTGTGGAGAAAGGGGTTGCAGGTAGAGAGCCGTCGCCCGCCGCTCAATACGTGGCCGTCAACTTGAGTGCGACCGTGCGTCGGCCGAGCGTCATGCGATCTGCTCCATTGCGCGCGGAGAGCTGATGCGCATAGGCAGATGCATCCGCACCAGTCAAAGCAGCAGACAGCGTCAGGAACTTGTTGATGGGCCGCGAGAGTTCAATGCGGTAATCCGTGAAGCTGAATGCGCTGTGGTTGCGCACGTGCTCGTGGCCGACGTGCAGGCCGAGTGTGAAGTCGTTGGGCAAGGGCACGGCCCAGTTGGCTTCGGCGTAGGTGGAACCGCGGCTGCCGCGATCGATGCCGTCAGCCAGCGAATTGCCATCGAAGCCGAAGTAGTTCGACAGCGTGGTCCATAGCTTGACCGACACGCCGCGCCAGCCGGCGCCGACCATCCATTCCGTGTAGTCGTAGCCGGTGGCGGGGCCGCCGCCGACAGCCTTGTCGTAGCGTGTACCGGGGTACCAGTAGCGGTAGAGCCCGGTGGTCAACTCCACGCCATGCGCAACGGTCGCGGCATAGCCGAGGTAGGTATCGATCTCGGCATGCGCACCTGCGATGACGTGATCACTGACTTGGGAGCCCCACACACCGGCATAGAAACCGCTTGGCGCGGTGTAATCAACGCCGGCTTGCAGGGCAGGTTTTCCCCATGTCTGGCGCAGGCCGCGCGACACATATTGCGAAACAACCGATGCATTGGCCGACCAGCGCTTGTCCTCGCTGGCCGGCACGTCATCCGCCAGCGCAGCAGCGCAGGCCGCCGCCCCGCCCAGCATCGTCGCGACCTTGTGCCAGCGCATCAGGCCACCACCAGTTCACTGGCGACCAGCGGTTTGGCCGGCGCCTGCAGCGGCGATTTGCCATGCACATAGAACGCCGCGTCGGAGCGCGCGAGCGGCGCCACACCGCGAATCCGGTCGGCGATCTTCTCCGCCATCATGATCGTCGGCGCATTCAGGTTGCCGGTAACGATGCGCGGCATGATCGCCGCGTCGACCACGCGCAGGCCCTCCAAGCCGTGCACGCGGCCTTCGTTGTCAACCACTGCCATCGGATCGTCTGCTGAACCCATCTTGCAGGTGCAAGACGGATGCAGGGCGGTCTCGGCGTGATGGCGCACGAAGGCGTCGATCTCGGCGTCGGTCTGCACGCTCGGGCCGGGGCTGATTTCGCGACCGCGATATTGATCGAAGGCACGCTGCGCGATGATGTCGCGCGTGATCCGCACGCCGGCGCGAAACTCGCGCCAATCCACATCGTGCGCCATGTAGTTGAAGAGGATGCGCGGCTTGTCACGCGGATCACGCGAAGCGAGCTTCACGTGGCCCGTGGATGGCGAGCGCATCGAACCCACGTGGCATTGGAACCCATGCATCTTCACCGGGTTGCTGCCGTCGTAGTTCACGGCCAGCGGCAGGAAGTGGTACTGAATGTTTGGCCACTCGAAGCTGTCATCGCTGCGAATGAAGCCACCCGCCTCGAAGTGGTTGCTGGCGCCAGGGCCGGTGCCGTGCATGTACCACTCCAGCCCGACCTTCGGCTTGTTATACCAGAGCGTGTTTTCGTAGATCGACACCGGACGCAGGCACTCGTACTGGATGTACATCTCCAGGTGGTCCTGCAGGTTCTCGCCCACGCCCGGCAGGTGCGCGACCGAGTGGATGCCCATCTCACGCAGGTCATCGGCATTGCCCACGCCTGAGCGCTGCAGCAACTGCGGCGAAGCGATGGCGCCACTGGTGACGATCACTTCGCGGCGCGCACGCCATGTTTCGCGGTTGCCATCCATCAGCGCCTCGACGCCCACGGCACGCGGGCCATCGAAGATCACGCGATCGGCCAGCACGCGCGGCAGCACGGTCAGCGTGGGTCGCTTGCGTGCGTTGTCGAGATAGCACAGCGATGTGCTGGCGCGGCGGCCCTTGGCGGTCACGGTGCGGTCCATCGGGCCCAGACCTTCCTGGCGATAGCCGTTCAGATCGTCGGTGGCCGGGATACCGGCTTGCTCGCCGGCTTCGATAAAGGCGTGGAACAGCAGGCTGTTGTCGTGCTTGGGCGTGGTCACCTGCAGGGGGCCGGAATCGCCATGCCAGTCGTTGGCGCCCTTGTCATACGTTTCCGATTTGCGGAAGTACGGCAGGCAGTCGGCATAGGTCCAATCGTCCAACTGAAAATCGCTCGCCCAGCGCTCGTAGTCCATCGCGTTGCCGCGAATGAAACACATGCCGTTGATAAGCGATGAGCCGCCCAGCCCCTTGCCGCGGCCTTGCGACATGCGGCGGTTGTTCATGTGCGGCTCGGGCTCGGTTTCGTAGGCCCAGTTATACGTGGTGCCCTGCAGCGGATACGCCAGCGCCGCCGGCATCTGCGTGCGGAAATCCCAGCGGTGGTCGGGACCGCCTGCTTCAAGCAGCAACACGGTCACGTCCGGGTCTTCGGTCAGGCGCGCAGCCAGCACGCAGCCAGCCGAGCCCGCGCCCACAATGATGTAGTCGTATTCCTGTGCGGTATTCGTGGTCAAAACATGCCCTCCCGTTCTTACTCAGCGTCCGCACCGAACCAGCCCATCGGCTGCGGAGCGAGGTTGATGTAGCTGTGCTTGAGTTCGGTGTATTCGTCCAGACCGCCGCGGCCCAGCTCACGGCCAATGCCGCTGGCCTTGTAGCCGCCCCACGGTGCCTCGGGAAAGTACGGGTGATAGTCGTTGGCCCACACGGTGCCGAAACGCAACGCGCGGGTCACGCGGTTGGCCCGATTGAGATCAGCCGTCCACACCGCGCCGGCCAAACCGAACGGCGTGGCGTTGGCGCGGCGCACTGCTTCTTCTTCCGTGGAAAAGCGCTCAACGGTCAGCGCCGGGCCAAAGATTTCTTCGGTGGCGATCTTCATGTCGTCACGCACGTTGGTCAGCACGGTCGGCTCCAGCCAGAAGCCTCGTTGGAATGCCTCGCCTTCCGGTGCCTTGCCGCCACAGCGCAGCACCGCGCCTTCCTGCACGCCGGCCTGAATCATGTTGATGATCTTCTGGCGCTGGAAGGCGGATTGCACTGGGCCCATCTCCGTGCCTTCAGCGAAGCCATTGCCCACGCGGATGCGTTTGACGCGCTCGACCAGCGCATCGACAAAGCGGTCGTGGATACCATCCTGCAGCATCAGGCGCGATCCGGCCGAGCACACTTGGCCCGCATGGAAGAACGCCGCGTTGACTGCGTAATCGACGGCGGTATCGAAATCCGCATCGTCAAAAATGATGTTCGGGTTCTTGCCGCCCAACTCCAGGCCGATCTTCTTGAAGTTGCCGATAGCGGCGCTCATGACTGCCGCGCCTGCAACAGCGCCGCCCGTGAACGACACGAGATCCACATCGAGGTTGCGCGACAGCTCGGCACCAGCTTCACCTGCGCCCGTGACGAGGTTGAACACGCCCGCCGGCACGCCAGCTTCAATCAGCAGCTCGGTAAAGCGATGCGTGGTCAGCGGCGTCAGGTTGCTCGGCTTGACGATGACGGTGTTGCCCGCGCCCAGCGCCGGCGCGATCTTCCAGGCGGCTTGCAGCAGCGGGTAGTTCCACGGCGTGATGAGGCCGCACACGCCCACCGGCTCGCGCAGCGTGCGGCTGATGACGGTGTCCGGTGCCTCGTTGATCAGGCCGGATTCCGTGGCGACCAAGCCCGCGAAGTAGCGGAACGTCGCGGCAATGCCATCCATGTCCCAGCGGCTTTCGATGATGGTCTTGCCGGTGTTGAGCGATTCGAGCGTCGCCAGGTTCTCGGCGTCGGCGTCGATGGCGTCGGCAATGCGATTGAGCAGGCGCGCACGCTCACGCGTGCCGGTCTGGCGCCACGGGCCTTCGTCGAATGCGCGGCGGGCGGCGGCAATGGCGCGCTGCGTATCTGCCACAGAGGCATCGGCGGCCTGCGTCAGGACGTTTTCGGTGGCGGGATCAACGATGTCGCGGTACACGCCGCCTTCGGGCTGCACCCACTGACCGTCGATGTAGAGATCAAGACGAGGTGCCAGCGTGGCGGCACGGAAATCGGTGGAAAGAGAAGCTTGCGTCATATCCAGTACCCCTATGGATGATGGGGCGCGCAAAGAAGTCGGCGCCCGAAATGCCGGCACGGTGGCGTTGTCAGACGCCAATCCGGTGCGGCGACCCTGAAATTCACTGATAGTGTTTTTATTTACCTTTGGAGAATTTTCGACTAGTCTAGGAAAAATTAGTTGCTTCAGGCCAATCGTTATGGCTTAACAACATCAAATTCTGATAGATTTTTGCTATATTCAGCACGCTATACTGTCGCGAATCACTCCCAGTAAATCCACTCCATGACCGCCGCAGCACTTCCGCCGCCAGACGGCCCGCTCGATGACGACAGCTTTGCCGGCCGCCTCAAAGGGGTGCTGACGCGTGGCCGCATCCAGCTCAAGCAAGTGGCGGCAGCGCTGGGGGTGTCACCCTCCGCTGTCCACAAATGGACGCGCGGCGGCGAGATCGAATACGCCAATCTGTTGGCGCTGGCCCGCTTCCTGAACGTGAACTGGCTTTGGCTGCGCTACGGCGACCGCGCCCTGGCCGACCTGGAAGCGAGCCTGACGACCGACGCCCGCGCCCGCGAAGGCCGCCAAAAGCACATCGCCGCAATCATGGAAAGCGAGGCACGCATGACCTTCGCGCAGGAGATTTCCGGCGTGGTCACGTGGGAGTGGAACCTGCTGACGGACGCGGTCGCCTATTCGCCGAATGTCGCGCGCCTGTTTGGCCGGCCGATCCGCACGCTGGAAGATTTTTGGCAGTGCGTCCTCGCCGAAGACGTGCCGGGTGTGCAGGCCGCGGTCTCGCAGAACCTGAGTGCGGGGGGCGTCTACGAGCATGAATTCCGCATTGCCCCCGCGCCGGACGTGGTGCGTTGGATCGTCTCGCGTGCGACGCTCGTGCGCGACGCGCAGGACCGCCCGCTCAAGATGATCGGCCTGAGCCTGGACACCACTGAGCGCCACACGGCCGAAGCCGCGTTGCGCGATTCGGAGGCGCTGCTGGCCAAGGCGCAACAGATCGCACACCTCGGCAGTTGGATCTGGGAACCTGGCAGCGACGCCTGCCGCTGGACGGATGAGGCCTACCGCATCTTCGGCTGGGCGCCGCAATCCACGCCGGTGACGATGGCGCGCTATCTGGACGCCATCGTTCCCGCGGATCGTGCCCGTGTGCAGGCCGTGCTGGACCGGGCCGTCGCCTCACGGCAGCCGTATCGCGTCGAATACACCATCACCCTGCCCGACGGCTCGCGTCGCCATCTTCGTGAGGAAGGCGAAGCGCAGGACCCTTCCGCAGCCAAGCCTACGATGATCGGCGCGGCGCAGGACATTACCGCTGAAGTGGAAGCACAAGCGGCCTTCCGCGACAGCGAGGCGAAGCTGCGGACGTTGTTCGAGCAGGCGCCGGTCGGTATCGCCCAGGTCAGCCTGGAAGGCCGCTGCCTGCGCGCCAACCCGTGGCTGTGCACGCTGCTGGGCCAGCCTGAAACGGCGCTGCAGCAACGCACGCTGCTGGACCTTACCCACCGCAACGACCTCGCTAGTCATCTGCGTCAATACGGCGAGTTGCTGGCCGGTACGGTGCCCACGTATGCGCTCTCGCTGCAGTTGGTACGCGGCGATGGCTCGGCAGTGCCAGTGCGCATGACCACGTCCTTGGCGCGCGACCCGGCCACCGACGCACCGCTGCACCTGATTACTGTGGTGGATACGGTGCCGGAGATGTGCACGTCGTAGCCCTGGGTCTTGCCTGACGTCCCAGACGTCAACTTCTGACAATCCCGTCAATCATTGCGACTTTTTCCGGCACGCCTGGAGGGCCGGCATAGACTCCAAAGAACTAATAGTTAATTTCTTAACCTCCAGTAACTAAGGCGTCACACGTGTTTTCTCTGCACCTGACGCCTACAGAACAAGGAGATCGTTTTGGCCTCTTCCTCCGCCGCCCGCGCGGCACATCATCGACGCACGCTGCAATGGGGCTACCGCTGGGCGCTATGGGCGGCCATCCTCTGGGGCGCCTGGTATGTGCCGGGCACGGCCGTCTGGCATGAATCTCCGTTTGCCACGATGGACCTTTCCGATCCGCGCGTCTTCCTTGTCTGCGCGGCCGTCATCACGGCGTTCCATAGCGTCATGGTGACGCTCTTCCAGTGGGTGTGGCTCGGCTCCCTCGGCAAGCTGGGCGATTACTTCCGCACCATCGGCCAGTTCCGTAAGATCTCGCGCTGGTACTTCATTGCGGCAGTCGTCGGCGGACTGATGGCCAACTTCGGCTCCTATCTGGCGATGGGCTATGTCGGCGCCGTGTTCGCGGCAGTGGCCGGGCTGCTATATCCGGTGGTGGGCGCGACGGTCGCCAAGCTTTGGTACAACGAGCGCATCAGCGCGCGGGCGGCGGTGGGCATCGCCATCATCATCCTGGGCGGCGTGGCGATCTACGCGCCGGCACTGATGGCCGAATCGCACAGCGGCGGCAATCAGTGGATCGGCTACCTGGGCGGCGCCATGGCGGCGATCGGCTGGGGCCTGGAAGGCGCGATCGTGGGCCGCGCCATGGACGTGACCGACCCTGACTGCGGGGTCTCCATCCGTTACACCGCCGAGGCCATCTATTGGGTCGTCTTCATCCTGCCGGCCATCGCGCTGTTTGCGCATGTGCCTGTGCCGGTTACGGAGATTGCCTCGGGTATTGTCCACAGCAAGGCGCTGCTGTGGCTGGTCGTGGGCGGCGTCACCTTCTCGTTCTGCGCGGTGGCCTGGTACAAGTCATTCCCGCTGATCGGCGTGGGGCGCGGTCAGGCGCTGGGCGCGTTCTACGCGATGTTCGCCACCTTCTTCACCGCCATCTTCACGCTGCAGTTTCCGGAGTGGTACTTCCTGATTGGGCTGGCGCTGGTGATCTTCGGCGGCTTCGTGATGGTGTCGGAAAGCTCCGAAAACCTGGAAGTGATCCGCGGCGGCGTGGCACCTGCAACCACGGAGACGCACGCATGAAGCTGCACATGAAGGGCTACATTCTGCAACTGCTCGCGAGCAACGACACGCTGTGGGACAGCGAAATCGCCCATCGCACCTGCATTGAATACAGCAAACCCGAAGACGAATACTGGACGGGCAGCATTCGCGCCATCCTCGCGGATCTCTACTCCGGCGGCCTGGTGCAAACGGCTGAAGACACGCTGGACGAAGCCACCGGCAAGGTGCACTTCCGCTACGCCATCACCGAGTTTGGCCGTCAACGCATGGCCGATACCGGCCTGCTCGACATCGAACCGAAGGAGACAACGCAATGACGCAATATTGGGGCTATCCGTTTGCCGATGTGCTGGCGATCGTGGTGATCGTCGGGCTGAGCGCGCTGGCGCTGTATCAAGCACGCACGTACACGAAGCAGCTCTGACGCAGAAGCGTCGGAAAAAAAGCGGCCCGCCGGCAGACCACGCCGGCGGGCCGTTTTTGCGTGGGTACCGCTTATGCGCTCAGCGCCGGATCAGACGCGCTGACGCGGCCTGTCTCAACGTGACCGGCAAGGCGACGCTCGAAGCCGGCATCGGTGCTGGCCGTGACGGTCAAGTCGTACCAGGCGTGCTGGCTGCGCAGGTCCAGGTACACCGACGCATCGTCACCGCCGCGCACTTCGCGCTGCACGCTCTCGCCCGTGTAAGCGCTTTTGATTGTGAAGACGGTGGGCGCACGGCCGTGGTTGATGAGGCGCAGTTGCAGGTTGCCGTTGGCCACGTCATAGCCTTCCTTCACTTCCAACGCATGGCCATGCGGACGCAGCAGGCCCGACAGCGCGAGCTTGCCGGCAAAGCGGCGCAGGAAGCCGTTCGGGCCGTGCACCGTGAAGTCGTAGGCGCCGCCCGCGCTCACGGCCAGCTTGTCCGACAAGCGCTTGCCCCCTTCTACCGTGTAGGTGCGCGGCGCGTCGGAGCTGCCGGCGGTGTAGACGAGGAAAGCTGCACCCACGTCGCCGGTGTTCACGAATTCCAGTTGGAACTTGCCGGCGGCTTCATCCTGGCGGCCGCGCACGAACAGTTCGTACGGCAGGGCGCGCGACGGGCGCACACCGGCTTCCTGCTTCGGTACGGCCTGCACCAGCGGCGGCAGCGGCACGTAGCTGGCGTGGCGCAGCTTGTCCTTCGGCACGTAGGCGGCGGTGCTCGGCAATGCAGGCACCACCTCGTTGGGCGTGGCGAAGTTGAACGCGGATGTCAGATCACCGCACACGGCGCGACGCCACTTCGAGATGTTCGGCGACTTCACGCGGTGCGTGCGCTTGAAGCGTTGCTCGATGAAACGGATGATCGACGTGTGGTCGAACGTTTCCGAGCACACGTAGCCGCCCTTTGACCACGGCGATACCACAAGCATCGGCACGCGCTGGCCCAGGCCGTAGCTGCCGGCTGCGTATGTACTGTTGCCCGGGAAGTATTCGCCCGTGGTGTCGACTGTCGACAGCCCATTGCTGCCCGACGATGCAAACGGCGGGACGACGTGGTCGAAGAAACCGTCGTTCTCGTCGTAGGTGATGAACACCGCGGTCTTGCTCCACACCTCGGGGTTGGAAGTCAGGACCTGCAAGACCTGATCGATATACCAGGCGCCGTAGTTGGCCGGCCAGTTCGGGTGCTCCGAGAAAGCCTCGGGCGCGGCAATCCATGACACCTGCGGCAACGTGCCGTTCTGCACATCACGCTTGAGGATGTCGAAGTAGCCGTCGCCCGCCGAGGCGTTGGTGCCGGTGCGCGCCTTGTCGTACAGCGGGTTGCCCGGCTGCGCGCCCTGGTATTGCTTGAAGTACAGCAGCGAGTTGTCGCCGTAGTTACCGATGTAGGCGTCGCTCGTCCAGCCCCAGGAGCCGGCGGCGTCCAGCCCGGTGCCGATGTCCTGATAGATCTTCCACGAGATGCCGGCAGCCTCCAGCACTTCCGGATACGTCGACCAGCCGTAGCCGGCTTCTGCGTTGTCGATCACGGGACCGCCGCCGACGTTGTCGTTGCCGACGTAGCCCGTCCACATGTAGTAACGGTTCGGATCGGTCGACGTGGGCGTGGCGCAGTGATAGGCGTCGCAGATGGTGAAGGCGTCGGCCAGCGCGTAGTGGAACGGAATGTCCTGGCGCGTCAGGTATGCCATCGTCGTGGTGCCCTTGTGCGGGACCCAGCCGTCGTAACGCCCGCCGTTGACGGCAAGGTGCGTGTCGTTCCAGCCGTGCGGCAGGTCTTGCAGGAACTGCAAGCCCAGATCCGGCGCGCTCGGGCGGAACGGCAGCACTTCGCCCACGCCTCCGGCCAGCGGCTGGTGCCACACGCTCTTGCCCGTCGGCAGCGTGACGGTGCGCGTATCGCCGTACCCACGCACGCCCTTGAGCGTGCCGAAGTAATGGTCGAACGAGCGGTTTTCCTGCATGAGGATCACGATGTGCTGCACGTCTTCGATATTGCGGTGCGCGTTATGAGCGGGAATCGCCAGCGCCTTGCGAATGCCTTCGGGCACCGCGCCCATGGCTGCGGATGCGGCAGCCAACTGGGCGGCGGAACGGAGAAAACCACGGCGACTGTTGGAGGTCATGTTCTCGTCCTGATGTCTGTGTATTTGGGGGGTGGGGGGAACAACACGGGGCAGCGACTGACTGAACGCAACGAACAAAGTCAGTCGACGGTATGAATCACAGGCGGTGCCAAGCCGTTTTGCGAGGCAACCGCGTGCGGCGGCGAGGCGGGCGGCGCGGAAGCCGGCGCGCGCACCACGGCAGGCACATGTGGGTCAGAAGCATCGCAACCGTTCAACACGAGCGCGAACAGCGCGGCAGCACCGCCACAAACGCAGGCACGCGGCGTGAAGCGCTGGCATTTCGGTTGGCAGACACAGATGACCTCCAGATGACATCGGCGAGTCCGACTGTGCTGCGCGCGCCGTCTACTCACCACGCGCTAAGGTAGAAAGGATTCATGTCGGTTACGTGAAGACGGCACGCGTCGGCTCCGTCACCCGATCTCGCACATTGATGGAATAGTGTTGCAAGTGCGAATCATTCTCATCTACACTGCAGCGCACCAAATGGCGCCACCGCGCAGCCGACCAGGCTGTTTGCGTTGCGCACATACCTAGAAGAACGAGCCTCCCTTGCAGCCCCTCAGGGAGGGCGTTGCACTCCCGCCTGTCTCTGAAGCGGCCCCTACATCTGGACCCCCTGTGTTGCAGGGCCGAGCCCCGCTCGCCTGCACACGCTCATGTCCCGTAGGAGCCCTCGTGCAACGTCGATCCGATACCGCCGCCAAGACCCAAACCGCATCCGCTGCCGCCGCGGCCGGCAACTTCCGTCTTGAATCCATTCCCGCGCTGCTCGAAGTTGGCGTGCAGGCCGAGCATTGGTCAGCGGCACAACAACTGGCACGGCGGCGAGTGCTGTCGCGCCTGCTCCAGGCGCTGTTTCGTGAAGCGCTGCTCAACGCAGACCAGCTCATCGCCGATACCCGCGCCGATGTGACGTTGCTGCCGATCTGGCAGCAGCGCGTGCTGTTGCGTTTCACCGGCTTGCGGCCGGGCGCGCTCGGCAGCTGGACATTGACGGGCGACGTCGCTGTGCTGGCGCACGACCGCCCGCCGACGCCCATTGAACGTCCATCCGCCCTGCTCCACTGGCTCGCGCCAATGCTGGACATTGGCGATGCCACCGACGCCCACCGCCTGGCCGCCATCGCCCGGCTCGCGACGGAACTGGACAACAGCCAGGACAACGACACGCTGTGCCAGGCCTATCGACTGGTCTGGGGCGAGCGTCTAGCCGCCGAGCATCGCGTTGCGGCGTCGCAGGACGCGCTGGCCCTGCTCTGCGGCGATGGCACGCCGCACGCCCTGGCGCGTACCGAGCAGTGGGGCACCGGCGGGCATCCGTGGCATCCGGCCTACAAGACACGGTTGGGGCTTGCTCCTGAACAGGTCATCGCGCTCTCACCAGAGTTCGAGGCTCAGGTGCCCATCGGTTTGGTGGCCGTCGCGGCGCATCGCCTGCAGGTCACCACGATGGACGGTGTGCAGCCGTACGCCAACTGGTTCGCGGCGACCTTCCCCCAAGCCATGGCGGCGTTTCGCAAAGCCTTGCTGGCACGCCAGCTCGCGCCCGAAGCGTGGCTGCCCCTGCCCGTACATCCGTGGCAGCGCGACACGACGCTCGGCGAGACCTTCGCCGCTGAATTTGCCGCAGGCGAACTGATCAACCTGCCGGACATCGGCATTGCCGCCCGCCCGACAATGTCATTCCGCACTGTGGCCGCGACCGACGCGCCGGGCGGCCCGATGCTCAAGCTGCCGGTCAGCATGCGGCTGACCAGCGTTGAGCGCACCGTATCGCCAAAATCGGCAGTGATGGGGCCGCGCGTGAGCGCTCTGCTGGAACGCATTCTCGCGACCGATGCAGGATTGGCGAGCGTCCTGTCGATCGTGCCCGAACGCCACGGCATACACGTGGCTGGCACGGATGACGATCGCGCCCGGCATCTGTCGATGATCGTGCGCGACAACCCCACCACGCGCATTGCCGGCAACGCGCGGCTGCTGCCGGTCGGTGCCCTCTTCACGCCGGACTTCACCGCCGACATGACGCACGCAGACGCACCCATGCTGCTCGACACCGTGTTGGCGCGCCAAGCCGACGGCACGCGCGCCGAGCGGGCCGCGCGTTTCTTCGACGCGTACCTGCGCGTCGCCATTCCGGCCATCGTCGGCCTCTATCTGCGTTACGGCATTGCTCTGGAGGCGCATCAGCAGAACACCTTCGTCGTCATCGACGCGGCCGGCATGCCGGTGCGGCTGGTTGTGCGCGACTTTGGCGACGTGAAGATCGCGCTGCCGACGCTGCAGTCACAAGGCTTCTCGATCGAGCCGTTCCGTGCCGGCCACACCACGTATCCCGATCGGGACATCCCGCGCAAGAAGCTGATCCACGCCTTCCTGCTGTGCCATATCGGTGAACTGGCGCTGGCGCTGTTTCCCGAGCACGGTAGCGTCGTCGGGCTACGCCAGTGGCATGACGCCATGCACGCCGTGTTCGAAGCCAACCGCCCAGCGCTGGATGCCGACACCTGGACGCGCGAGCGCCACGCGCTGCTCGAAGCGCCATGGACGTTCAAGACGTTCGTCCGCATGCGTCTGCGCGACCAGTCTGACGACATGCATGCCGCGCTGCCCAATCCGCTGGCCGCAGCCGCTCGCGCATGAACCCGGCAACGACTGTGGACCCGTGGCGGGGGGCCATCCGGTGGCTCCTCGTCATCCAGGCCCTTTCAATGGGCGCGATGGAAATGACGGGGCCGTTCTGGCCGCTGTTCCTGCGCGAGCTGTCGCCGGTGCCGCATGTGCCGTTCGCGTGGGTGGCGAGCGCAGCGTACTTCGCGCCGATGGCCGCCACGCTCGTCACTGCGCCATGGTGGGGCCGCCTGGCCGACCGCGTCGGGCCCAAGCCGATGATCCTGCGGGCGCTGGTCGCGCTGGCGGCATCACAGCTGTGGTCGGTCTATGCAGACTCGGCGGCCAGCGTGCTGCTGGCGCGCACGGTGCAAGGCGGGCTGGCGGGCTTTCTGGCAGCCGCGCAAATCTACGCCATGCGCGTGGCGCCGGCCGACATGCGCCGACGCGTCTTCGCCGATCTGCAGACCGTCACGGCGTGCGGCAGCTTTATGGCGCCGCCGGTCGGCGCGTGGCTCGTGGGGTGGATGGGCTTTCGCATGGCCAACACGGCGGGCGCGGTGGTCATCCTGGCGTGCATTCCGCTGGCGATGTTCTGCCTGCCCCCTATCAAGCCCGCTCCGAGATCCGAGACCGAGCGGAACGCCGATGCTCGCCAGGCACGTCGCGCTCCGCTGGGCGGTTTGGTGATCGGCCTGCTGCTTGGCATGGTGGCAGTGCAGGCCGCGCGCGTCATGCCGCAAAGCTTCCTCGCGCCGTATATCACCGAGACGCTGCATGGGTCGGTGATGCTGGCCGGTCTGGCCTACAGCG
The DNA here is from genome assembly GCF_047304345.1 of Ralstonia sp. Ralssp135. NCBI lineage: Bacteria > Pseudomonadati > Pseudomonadota > Betaproteobacteria > Burkholderiales > Burkholderiaceae > Ralstonia > Ralstonia sp. Ralssp135. Next base: position 2,314 of record NZ_JBGLYZ010000026.1, on the reverse strand, counting down.
CTACGGCCGCGACACTGGCGTTGTCTGCGCGCTGGTGGGCAAAGCGTTTTGCGGGCTTGCCCGTGCATGTCACGCTGGGGCGCGTCTGCGCGTTGACCGCCGTCTGCGGCCTCACTGCGCTGTGGCAGGGCGTTGCGCAAGGGGAAGCCGCGTTCATCGCTGCGCGCCTGGCGTGGGGTCTGTGCCTTGGCGGGCTGCTGCCGGTCCTCAACAGCCTGGTGGCAGAAACCAGCCCGGAAGATCGTCAAGGTTTTGCCTTGGGGTTGTGCAGCAGCGCAGCCAAGGGCGGCGCGCTCATCGGCCTGGGCGTGGCGGGGTTGTCGACGGGTCTGTTTGGGTGGCGTGCAGGCTTTGTCGCCATGGCCGCGGTATACCTTGCGGCACTGGCGGCGCTGATTGCGGTGCGACGCGTGGCGTCACCAGAGGCGGCATCGGCGACAGCGCGTGCTCAACGCGCCTGACGTCCGGCGCGCCGCTGCAGCTGCGTCTGCTCGGCGCGCCAGGCGAGGTAGCCAAGGCCGAGAAACGGCCACAGCCAGCCGATCCATTGCGACAGGCTGTTGAAATGGACGAACCGCCCCAGCCGCCAGCTTTGCGCCGACACCCAGGAATAGGGGCTCGGCGGCAGCACGTTGGACAGGATGATCAGCGCGATCAGCAGGGCCATGGCCAGCGCACCGCGCAGCCAGCGCGGAAGACGCACCAGCAACACCAGCACCAGCGAGCCGACGACCAGCCCGAAACGCGCGCCGGATGAGAGCCAATCCCACGCGCCGCCCAACGGAAACTGCAGCACTGTCGCCCCCGCCTTCACCAGCAGCGCGCCGGCCAGCAACGCAGCCAGCAGGCGCAGCATTGGCGCCCCGCGGCGCATGGCCACGCTGGCCAGCAGCCCCGTGCCGATCCAGCTGCAAGCGGTGATGAGCGCTTCCAGCAGTTCCTGGCGCTGCAGCGCTTCCGGGTGCGCCGTCAGCTTGTCCTGCCAGTCGAACAGTTCCGGAAACCACCCGTTGAGGAAATTGACGACAAACGCATCCGGCGATGGATCGAGCAGGATGCTGCGGATCACCCCGCCCATGCTGAAGAGGAATTCCTGCGGAAAAATCTGTGCAAACGGCCACGCCAGCATCAGCAGGATCGCAAAGGTCGCATGCGGCTCGAACCAGCGGCGGCGCAGGCGGCGCAGCCCGCCGCGGTCGATCAGCCGCGCCGCAAACGGCAGCATGACGATGCCGCCCAGGAGCGCGCCCAGCGTATTCGTCGCCAGATCGACGTTGGAGGACACGCGCGTGGGCAGGTAAGTCTGGATCGCTTCCATGGCGCCCGAGAGCAGCAACCCCGCCATCAACGCCAGCAACACCGCACGCCAGCCCGTGATGCGCGGATGCAGCGCCAGCACCGTCAGCATGCCCAGCGGCATGTAGCCCCACACGTTGGTGAGCAAGTCGAAGCCGGTGTTGTAGCGCGGCAGCGGTGCGCTCAGGAAGGCAAACGGCGAGACGCCGGCGTCTGTCCAGCCGGCAAACGGATACAGGCTTGCGTAGACGACCAACAGCACGAACCACCCCAGCCCGGCGCGTGCAAGCGGCGAGTGGCGATGCGGAGTGGGTACGGCGGGTTGCGAGTGGAAGTCCGTCACCGGAAGAAGCAGCTATCTAGAAGGAGGAGCGGACATGCCCGGAAGAAACCGCCCATGATAGCGTCCGATGCCGCTCATCACGGATGGTTCCTCCATCCGGTGGAGAGGCTGAGGTATCAGCGCCGGCGCGTGCCAAATGCAGCGCCGGGCGTTGCAGGCACGGCAGAGGTTGACGCCGCCAGCGGCAAACCCGCCACCCAGTCGAGCACCTCGCCGATGGCCTTGTCGGACGCCTGCGTGAGCGCCGTCACCCCACCCGCAGCGTCAGGGCTGGGCGCAGGCGCATCGGCCTGCACCACGCGCTGGTCGATCACCCCCCGCGCCAGCGACACCGTTGCCCGCAGGCGCACCACGCCCCGGCTGGTTTCGGGCCTGTCGAACACCTGTGAAAAGTCGACCAGCTCGATACGCAGGCTCGGCACATCGGGCGTGGGATAGCCCACCACATGGCCGCGCGCGGCCGCCGCATTGCGCAAACGCGCGTCGAACAGGCTCACGGGCGATTCCACCCAGCGGCTGTTGGCGTACGCGTCGGTGCGCTGGCTTTGCGCATAGGCGAGGCGGTAGTAGATGGCATTGCCGTCCATCCAGCCGGGGCCGGCCACGTCGGCCACGCGCAAGGCGGTGGGCAGGCGTGCGCCCGCGCTGGCGGCCGGCGCGAGCCCAAAGTCATAC